>JAODGF010000110.1 GCA_025464645.1 Methanosarcinales archaeon | reverse complement strand
ACAAATATATGTGTACTGCATAGTGCAATAGACGCTTCCCTTAGAGGGTATGAGCTAATAGTGCCGGAGGATTGCGTGGCTGCAATGAGCGATTATGAGCAGGAATATGGGTTGAGGCATATAAAATCAGTCTTGAAGGGTACTATCACGAGTTCAGAGGATATTATACTTTAAACCCCCCTCCAATTCTCTTCATCGCAGAGCGTGAAGAAATTGTCTGGAGATGAGTTATGTCAAAGCTAAGTATACATTTTAATGCTGAAAATCATATAATGTATAAGGAGGTCTTCACAGATGAACACAAAACTTTTGCATAGCATTCTTCTCATCCTTGTTCTCCTATCTATCTCACTCGCTTTTGTTGCAAATAGCGGAGGAGAAGTAGAAGGCAAAAATGTAATTTACGTGCTGAGAATAGAGGGCACGATTACAGAAGGCACTTCCTTGGACGTGGTAGAAGGTCTAAGAGAAGCAGAGGAAATAAGCGCAGAAGCTGTATTGATTGAACTCGACACACCGGGTGGACTCGTTAGCTCCACACTTAAAATAACAGAAGCGATTTTGAATTCAGAAAACCCTGTTATAACGTATGTAACACCGAAGGGAGCAATAGCAGCATCTGCGGGCTCTTTCATCCTCGTCTCAGGCAATATCGCCGCAATGGCACCCGGAACGACCACAGGTGCCGCAATGCCAGTCGAGATAGGCATAGAAGGCAGGAAGCCGGCGGATGAAAAGACAATAAACTTCTACGCCGGGCATATAGGGAGCATCGCAGCATCAAGGGGTAGAAACGCAACGCAGGCAAAGCGGTTCGTCACCGAAAATGACGTGTTAAATGAAAATACCGCTTTAGAAACTGGAATAATTGACCTAATCGCCGAGGATGAAACTGAGCTTTTAAACAAAGTTGATGGAATAACGGTTAAAATAGGGAATGAGAACAGGACTTTAGCGACAAAGAACGCTTCGCTGTACATAAAGGAAGGAACGATACGTTCTTCTTTGTTAGAAGCGCTTAGCAATCCTCAAATAGCGTTTATCCTTCTAATGGTGGGTATGTATGGGCTGATTTTTGGATTTATGTCTCCGGGGACATACGTCCCCGAGATGATAGGTGCGATATGTCTGATTTTAGCGCTGTATGGTATGGGGCTTTTCGATGTAAATATGTTTGGCGTGCTTTTAATCATTATCGCAGTTATATTATTCATTGCGGAGGCACTAACACCTACCTTTGGAATACTCACTTTAGGTGGTTCAGTATGCTTGATAATAGGTGCTTTAATCTTACCAAAGGAGCCTTTACTCTTTGACCCGGAGTGGTTCAGAAGTTTCTTGCTAACGGTAATCGGAATTGCAGTGGCATCCGCCGTTTTCTTCTTCTTCGCCATTGGTGCAGTATTGAAAGTGAGAAAAAGAAGGGCAAAAGTAGGTGCTGAAGAACTTATCGGACAGGTAACGAGGGCTGAGACTGATATTGATGAAGATGGTGGCACGATAAAAATAAGAGGTGAAATATGGAATGCTCGTACTGATGAAGGCGAAAAGATAAAAGAAGGCGAAAAAGTAGTAATTGTAAACAGAGAGGGGCTAACGCTGATAGTTAAAAGGAAATGAAAAACGTAGAATGCATTGCAAAAGCAGGACTAAATGACTCCACCTTCTTTTGGCTATTCCCTATTTGGCTGCTAAAGGGATCGTGAGGTGATGGGCAGGTGGGCATTCTATTGGGAGCACCGGTATGGTATGGAAACCGTCCATTCAAGCGGACGATAGAAGAGCTTTACAAGCTTGGACTGGATTATTTCGAGTTTTCGCTTGATTATCCATTGCCCGATTGCATGAAAGGAGCGGAGAGGGAAGAGATAAAGGGGCTGTTAGAGCAGTTTGGAATGAAGATTGCTTTTCATTCACCACTTGACATCGCGGTGGCACATCCAAGGGACGAGTTAGCGGATGCGAGTATGACGGTTCTAAGGAGGTGCATGGAATTTTACGTGGATTTCATGCCGCTATCGCTGTACTACAATTTACATTTGAATCCCAGAGTTTCCACGTTTAAACTTGAGGATGTAAGAGAAGGGATAAAAATAAAGGCTCTCGCGAGATGCGAAGAGATAGCTAAAATGGCTTCAGAGTTCGGTATACCGGTAAGTGTGGAGAATGATTTAGTCCCTTTTGAATGGTCTGACCTGATATTCGACGCTCTTTCTTACACAAAACTATATTTCACCTTTGATGTTGGGCATGCGATAATGGCGGAGGTGCTCCATCCGAGAATGAAAAGGAGGGAGGATAGTTATCTGGATTATCTAAAGCGGTGGGTGGAAAAGTGCAGGGATAAAATACTGGTGGTGCATTTGCACGATTGCTCCCTTACGGAGAAGCAGGACCATTTGTCAATAGGAAGGGGAGAGTTGGATTTTGATGCGGTATTCAGGCTTTTGAAAAGAACGAACTGCAAATATATAGTGATAGAGACTTTTTGGCGGAATAAAGAGAAAGAGGAGATGANNTGTAGAGGTTATTTGTGATTATATAATATACGGGTGAATAATCACTATAACATGGAGTTAGAGGAAGGCGACTACATAAGGGTAAGGAAGAAAACCGATAGAGGCGTTGTCGTTTACGAAGGAATTGTAATGCCAACCGCTTCAAGAAATATTGTTATAAAACTTGATAGTGGCTACAATATCGGTATTCGACCGGAAAATGTGACGTTCGAGGTTATAAGCAAAACAAGCAAAGCAAGCAAAGCTAAAGTATTAAAAGAAGAAAAGAAAGAGGAAGAGGAGGAGGAAATAAGAAAAGGAGAGTTGCCTATTTTGTCTATCCTTTCCACCGGCGGCACAATCGCCTCTAAGGTGGATTACAGAACCGGTGCGGTCTCTCCTCAATTCTCCACTGAAGACATACTTGAGGCAATCCCGGAATTGGGGCAGATAGCAAACATCAGAGGGAAAGTAATTTATAGCATACTGAGCGAGAATATGCGCGCCGAATACTGGCGAAAACTCGCATCGGAGGTCTATAACGAGATAAAAAACGGTGCAGAAGGTATAATTGTCACTCACGGCACGGATACAATGGGCTACACCGCGGCTGCACTCTCTTTCATGGTGCAAACTCCCGTGCCTGTCGTTCTTGTGGGTTCACAGCGCAGTGCAGACAGACCTTCCAGCGATGCTGCTATGAATGCAATATGCGCAGCGAAAGTTGCATGCAGCGACCTTGCAGAGGTTGTAGTAGTAATGCACGGCAGTACCTCAGACGATTTCTGTTTCATTCACAGGGGCACGAAAGTGAGGAAGATGCATACCTCCGCACGCGACGCCTTTCAATCGGTAAACGGCACACCCATAGGAAAGGTATATTATGATACGAGCAATATAGAAAAGATAAGGCTTGAGTTCTTATCTGCTTATAAGAAGCGAGGCGAGAGGGAATTAGAGTTGAGAGACAGGTTTGAGGCGAAATGCTGTCTCATAAAGTTCTATCCTGGTGCTGACCCTGCAATACTCGATTTCTTTATTGCGCAGGGGTACAGGGGCATTGTATTAGAAGGAACAGGCTTGGGGCATGTCTCTGCGGAGTGGATTCCAGGCGTGGCGAGAGCGGTAAAACAGGGCATACCCGTGGTGATGACTTCTCAATGTTTGTATGGGACTATTTGTGATAGAGTGTATGATACAGGTCGTGATTTACTGGATGCAGGAATAATAGAGGGAGAGGATATGCTGCC
>JAODGF010000014.1:707-12128 GCA_025464645.1 Methanosarcinales archaeon | reverse complement strand
GGCAACGTGAGTATTACACCTCCCGTACCATCAACCGTTTTTGATTTGCAGTTGGGTATGTTTGGATACCATGCCGGGATGGAAGCGACACATCCTTTCTCTTCGCCCTGGTGGTCCTGGCCACTTATGCTTAAACCACTTTGGCTGTATTCTAATACTTTAACTTCAAATGGACCAGCAATGGTTTCGACAATTGTTTTGATGGGCAATCCTGTTATATGGTGGTGCAGCATTCCTGCTCTGATTTTTATCTTGGTAAGGTTCGTAGCTAATAAGATAAGAAAAAGAGAGGATGAACGTAGCTCGCTTAGCTTTGTTTCCCTCTTCATTCTCGTTCCTTTTCTATTTCAATGGATTCCATATGTACTTATCACGCGAATCCTGTTCATCTATCATTTTGTTCCTAATGTGCCGTTTATGATATTTGCACTCACTTATTGGACAACTTTTTTACCTGAGAAGAATAAAATTAAATACATTATCGCTGCTTTTCTTATTTTAACTGCGCTTCTTTTCTTCCTTTTCTATCCTGTAATATCCGGCTATCCCGTAGCGTATGGCTATAAAGAAAGTTTGAGATGGTTAAGGGGGTGGGTATTTTGATAACATCTATTTTTTATGAGTGTGAAATCCGGGATGAATATGACGCTGCTTGCCATTATTATTGTATCCCAAAAGAGTATCCTAACACAATTGCAAAAATACCACCAAATAGCGTAGCTAAGATGTTCACGTGATGTTTATTCAGCCTACGGTTTTCGCAAAATGGTTTATCTTCAACGGTTGCGCCAAGAAAGCTGTCTATGAGACAACCTAAGAACCCGGACAGGAGGCAAATGCATGAGAGCAAAAAAATAGTTCCTGTGGACATTTGTAGATCAAACCAAAATGCAAGACTGACAAACGAAATCAAACCTGAGCCGAGTAGCGCAGCGCAGAGACCTGGTAGACTAACGCCGCCGTTTGTACCTACCGGCACTTTTTTTAGCGTTGTGATTAACCTTGGATTTCCCTCCGCCTGCCCGATTTCTGTTGAAAATGTATCCGCACAAGCGGTAGCGACTGAACCTGAAAAGCCGAGCAGGAAAATCGTATTATGGCTCGGACTGGAAACAGGAATAGCGTAGAGCAAGGCGAAAACCAGCGGTGATAAGCCGTTGCCAAGCACATTATTTATGTCTCGCATGCCTTTTTTCCACTCTGCAACACCGAGTTTTGCTTTTTTATCATATTTATACCTTGTAACCAAATTCCCAAACAGAAAGAATGCGAGCAGTACAAGTATACCGACATAACCAAATTTTAAGCCCAGGGTTAACAGAATGACCACGCCAAGCGTGAGCGTTCCAATAAAGGCGGAGATGTTTATTTTACGCTTTAAGTAGGCATAAAGCACGAGCAAAAAAGCTACCAATACCGTAATCACTGTTTGCTCACTGAATAACATGGCAAGTTTTGAATAGGATTTGCTTTTTATAAAGCTTCACGTGCCTTTTCGGATCATCACCAGCGCATCTTCATCGCCATAATACCTTGGGATTATCGTTTGCAGAGAGAAGCCCAAATGCTTATAAAACTCCTTTGCCACTTCGTTGCTCTCTCGGACTTCCACACTCGCATTACCGTCCGTTCTTTTCAAGACTTCTCCAACAAGCTCAGTTCCTATCCTCCTTCTCCTATACGCGGGATGCACTGCAATAGATACTATATGCCCGTCGGGATAAAAGATAATATAACCCACGATTTTATTCAACCCCTCTTCATTATTTTCAGGTATATATACCAGAAAGTTATCAGGGTATGCCGATGCATAATACAAGAAAGTAAATTTGCTGTAAGGCGATTTTGGGAATGCCCTTTTCTCTATCCCCAGAATGTCTTTCAAATCCGAGTATCTGAACTTCCTTATCATAAACCTTTCTTTCAAAAAGAAATAATCATTCTTTCATTCTCTTCTCTATAATCAGCCAAAGTCCGTCTTTTTAAGGTACCGTCTGGGAATACCGTTATCCAGCCCCTTTTCACTTCTATTTTCCTTTCTCGTACGCAACTCTTACCTATCACCGAGTTCTTCATATATTTAGCAACAATCGAGTAGGCATGCTCTATCTCCCCGGGATACGGATTCCTTGATATTTTCTCGTGGCTCAAATTCGTGTTGTATCTATTTATTCTATAATCTATCTCTCCCTTCTTGTCTATTTCCGATAAAAACTTCGCTATCTTCTCTATTTCGGATTCATCTACAATCCCCGGTATATATACGGTGTTCACCACGAGCTTTATTTTTCCGTACGCATTTCTTATATTCGCTAATATTCTTTTATTCGAGTATCCGGTGTACCATTCATGCAATTTTTCATCCCACGCCTTCAGATCAAACATAACTTCAGTTAGACCCGCTTCGATCAGCTCAGCCAGGTACGCATCGTCTAAAAGATACCCATTCGTGTCAAGCACCACATCACTAATAAATTCTTTTAGCTGCGAGACCAAATCTACGAGAAAACGTCTGTTTAGCGTAGGTTCGCCGCCCGTTATTACTGCTTCTTCCAGCGGTGTATCACCATAATATTCCCGTGACGATTTCTTCACCAGGTTTATTAGCTGCCCGACACGCATCGGCTTACCTATCGGTTCACGTGCAAAGCTAAAACATCCTCTACATTTGAAGTTGCAGTCAGAAAGAGTAATCCAAACCCGTGGTTTTAGCTCTGACAGCGTAATAAACGGGACGTATCTGTATCCGGACTCAACTTTCTGTGTTGACATTTGTTTCACAAATCTCCATTTATTTAAAGATAAGGCAAATTAATAAAATTAGTCAAACAGAGTAAGAATAAAATAAATGAAAAAAAGAAGGTTATCACTTCGATATAATCTGCGCACATGACTGGTTGAGCGCGATAGGGATGTGATAAAGTAGGCGGAGAAAAGATAAATCACTTCTTTAGAAAAAGTGTTGCACGAAGGAAAAATAGAAATCTCGATTGTGCTCCCGGCGCATAACGAAGCTGAAAAGATAGAGGATGCGGTGAGTCAGACACAGAAGGCGTTAGCTGAATTTGCTTCGCCTTATGAAATAATCATCGCAGAAGACGGCAGCACAGACGGCACAGCTGAAATAGCGAGTAGAATAGAAGCTGAAAATCCATTCGTTAAGCACATACACAGCGAAGAGAGATTGGGCAGAGGTAAAGCGCTTAACAACGCTTTCAAAGTCGCTACCGGTGAAATATTGGCTTACCTCGATGTTGACCTATCCACAGATATGAAACACTTAAAGCCGCTGATAAATGCGATAAAAGAAGAGCACTACGATTTCGCAACCGGCTCGAGAATGCTAAAAGGTAGCGAAGTGAAGCGGTCTTTTAAGCGAGCTGCAATGAGTAAAGTTTTCAATTTCCTCGTAAGAAGAATACTGCGGTCTAAGATAAGCGACCATCAGTGCGGGTTCAAGTCCTTCCGAAAAGATGCCTTAATGCGTCTCCTGGATGAAATAAAGGATGAACACTGGTTCTGGGATACAGAAATGCTTGTGCGAGCACAAAGGAACTCATCCAAAATAAAGGAGATACCGGTGAGATGGGAGGACAAAGGAGGTGAGGGAACAAAAGTGAACTCTTTTAAAGACGGGCTTTCGATGTTCTATAAGATTATAAAGTTGCGGTATTTTTTATTAAAAAAACCTAACCTTGCATAGAGCGAAAAAGAAATGCGTGTCATCTTCTACACGGGTAAAGGCGGGTCAGGCAAATCGGTTATCTCCTGTGCAACCGCCTTAAAACTGTCTAAGCTGGGCTACGAGACACTGGTTATTTCGTCAGACCCCTCACATACGATTTCCGATGCATTTGAAACGCAGGTTCAATATACCCCAACCAGAATCGGGGGCAGCGATAGGCTGTGGGCTATCCAGGTGGACCCGATAAGAGAAGTGAGAGAGAAATACGGTGTTATACAGGAATACATCGTGTCTCTGTTCAAGTCAAAAGGGCTGGACGAGGTGTTGGCATACGAAATAGCTGCACTGCCAAACATGACGGAGTTCGTATCGCTGTTAAAGGTGGTTGAGTTCGTTGAATCGAATAACTACGATGTGATCGTGCTTGACACTGTGCCATCAGGAGAAGCGCTTAAGAACATTTACCTCCCCACACTCCTCGGCTCCACTGCTGCGAAACTGATCAAAATGATGGCGCCACTTGCGAATGTTGCGAAAATAGTAGAGCCGATAGTTGGTGTTCCAACACCAAGCAAGGAAGTTATAAGTGAAGACATAAAGTTAATGGAGATTCTTGGAAGGCTTAAAAATATAATAGTTAACAGAGAAGTCACAAGTTTGAGGTTGATTGCAAATCCTGATGCATTCAGCATACAGAACCTGAGAAGAACGCACCTGCTTGCAAACCTCTATGATATAAACGTTGACCTCGGGATAATGAACAAGGTAATTCCAGAAAAGGTCAGCGATTCTTATTTCAAGGGGTGGAAGGATGCGCAGGAGAAATATTTAGCAGAAGCAGAAGCGGCATTTCATCCGCTGCCAGTAAAAAGACTGCGGCTGTTCCAGTCTGAAGTAAAAGGTTTGAGGCTTCTATCCGAGCTTGGGGATGAGTTGTTCGGGGACGAAGACCCTGCCAGGGTTTACTTTGAGGGTAAGGCGATCAGAGTGACGGAGTTGAATCATGGTTTGGAAGTGGTAGTTCCCCTACCCTTACCCTTTGCAAGCAAGTATAAAGAGGTATGTGAGGTGGAAAGAGCAGGAGAGGACCTTTCAGTGGTTATTTCAACAGATATAGGAGAAGTTAGGAACTTCATTCCCCTACCAACTATCGCGCACATAATGAAGCTGGACCGCGCGAAACTTTTAAATGATGAACTTCACATATATTTCACTCAGTCATGCATAGATAAATAATAAGGAAGAGGAAATGGGAGAGGATAAGGAAGAAGAATTGGTAAAGGCGGTGAAGGTCCTTGCTGGGACAGCTCTTATTCCTCTACGGGTAGCGGTTGATGTAGTGGGAGGCTTAGCGGAATCTATCGAGAACTATCTTCCTGGACCATCAAAACTCGCCTCAGACCTTATAGAAGTGAGAATAAGCGCGTTGAAAGCGATAAATAAGGTCGTTGAGAAGGAGATAGACCTCCTTGAAAAGTACAAAGAAGACCTTGAAGGTAAGGAAGAGAAGGGGAAGAAGGAAAAAGTCAAGGTGGAGTGAGCTAAAATAAACCTCCGATCAACGCTAAGGTCCTAACCTCCCGAACTCTGTTTGACAAATCACACACCTGAGACCGCTGTCCTCTAAAACCTCCTTTACTTTCTGCATATCTTCATAAGAAGGTTTTCTTATGTCCATTCTCCTGAACGCCGGTCTGTAATCCAGAGCGCATACTTGAACATCAGGAGACCATCCTGCTATCCTTTCCCCTATTTTATATATCTCATCAAGCGATATAAACGCCTCATTGTAGGGTATGCCTATGCCAACAAACATCTTATCAGAATAATTCTCCACGATGTATTTTATAGCATTCCATTCGTTATCCATGAGTTTATTTGCTAATTCCCGGTCTTTTATCCCGGTGATTTCGATAAAAGTATCGGGTTCGAAACCCTTTACATCTGCTCCTATATCCGTAGCGCCCGCAAGATATAGCGCGTCTATGTAATCCTCGGTCAGCACAACTGCGTTTGTATCCACATGCAATCTCGCTTTCTCATCCCTGTTCAATCTCTTCAATTCCTTCAGGTATTCCAAAAGCCATCTTCTGTTCAGTGTGGATTCTCCACCAGATATCGCCATTCTATCCACGTCGAATCTTCTCCTTTCGTAGCTCATTATCCTCGCTGCTTCTGCTGGCGACAGTGGTTCTTCTTCGACTGCTGAATAAGTAATTTCCCAGTTCTGGCATGTTGGGCATCTTAATATACAGCCATGCGAAAAACATGCGACTTCTATGGGTCTAAATCCCAATCCCAGAGTTCTTGGCTTTATCCAATAGGGCGTACCCACACCTCCTACTGCATGTCCCTGAAACCCGGAAATCACTCTTTTATGCTCTTTCTGCTCTATTTCCTCTCTGCACGTTATTATCTCCATGCCCACTTCCACCGGTGTTACGCAGCTCGGCTTCAAATCCCCATTTACAATAACAGCGCACGACCAGCATCCCCCGGTTCGGCAAGGTGCAAGAATTTCTGTTTCGCTTAGTTCCCCCACCTCCCGCCCCTTGCTATCTTTGAACGGTAGTATTGAAAAACCTATTAGCTCAAGTGCCCTCAACACAGTTACGCCTTCCGGCACCGTGTATCTTTCGTGGTTTACTTTTATTTCTATCTCTTTTCTGCGCTCCGAGATTTCTTCTAAGACTTTTGCTTCGTATGGACATGCATCCACACACGCACCGCAACCAATGCAATTATTGCGAGAAGGACATATCAACGTACAGAATCCGCATCCTTTGCACCTATCAGTTTTTCTCGCAACTTTGAACTTCATGCCATCTATGCAATGCTTTTTAATTAATTAACTCTCTATTTTTTAAGTGTTAAGATAACAATTATTAAAAAGGGGAGTGAGAAAGAGGAATAAAAATGGGGATAAAAGAAGCTTTTATGAAGCTGTTTGTAAAGAAGGATGGAATAATGGGGAATGGGGGGGATTATCTGGACCTGGATATAGAGGAGTACGAAGAGGAGCTAAAGAAAGAAGAGGGTGTAAAGATGTACATAAAGACTGCGGAATTGACCGGTTTATTCGATGTTCCCGAATTGAAAAAAGAGATATATGCGGGCAACATACTGATTCTGGATATCTCACTGGCAAGACAGGACAAAGTTCTGGTAGAGAAAGCGATAAAAGACCTTAAGATGGCAGCATTTGATGTAGGTGGTGACATCGCCGGTATTGGGGATGACCAGGTGATAGTGGCGCCAACGGGGATTAAGATAGAAAGGAAGAGATTGATTGGGAAGTAAGTAATTGGCGATGGCAACTGAGCGCCAATACGGAGTTGAAGAAAGGATGTGAAAGAGAAATGCCCGATTTGCGGAGCGGAAAGCGAATTGCACTTTTTACCTTATGAAATACCGCATTTTGGCGATGCATTGATGTTTATTGCCGTTTGTCCCTCCTGTGGGTATCGCTATACCGACGTAATGATACTATCAGATAAGAAGAGGAGAAGATACGAGATGGAGATTTCTTCGCCGCAGGATTTGAATGTGACCGTTGTAAGGTCTTCGTTCGGGAGCATCGAGATACCGGAGTTGGGCGTAAGCGTAGAACCGAGAAGAGGAGAATCCTTTATTTCTACGGTGGAAGGCGTGTTGAAACGCGTGGAAGAAGTGGTGGAGATGCTGAGCAGGGATGTTAAGGGTAAAAAGAAAGAACGTGCAGAGCATATTTTGAAGCTAATAGAACAAATCAAGTCGGGTGATGCTTCCATGAAACTAATAATAGAAGACCCCACTGGTAACAGTGCGATAATTTCTGACAAAGCTAAAATAAAGGACGGATAAAAAAGGAAAGTTGCATTAAACTGCAAAAATTAATGGAAAAAGTTAATGAGGAAAAATGATAGTGACTTAAGAGAGAGGAAAAAATGAAACCAAAGAGAAATATAAAGGTTGAGTTCGTAAACAGAGAACCTATCGAGGAACAGGAGATAGAAATGGTGGAAAGAAAAGGTCTGGGGCATCCAGACAGCTTATGCGATGGTATAGCGGAAGCTGTTAGCATAGCATTGTGCAAAGAATACAAAAGAAAGTGCGGGATGGTATTGCATCATAATACAGATAAAGTGCAGCTCGTTGCCGGCAGGTCAAACCCCAGATATGGTGGTGGCGAGGTTATTTCGCCAATTTACATCTTGTTAGGTGGACGAGCAACGCGAGAATTTGAAGGCGAAGAAATCGCCGTTGATACGGTGGCAGTGAAAGCGGCGAAGGACTATTTACGGGAGAACATAAGGAATTTAGATGTGGATAACCATGTGATGGTGGATAGTAAAGTGGGAAAGGGTTCCTATGACCTTTTAACGGTTTTTCGCGAGAAGAATAAGGAGATACCACTGGCGAATGATACCTCCTTTGGCGTTGCACATGCTCCGCTTTCGGAGTGTGAATCCATAGCGCTAAATGCGGAAAATCGCGTGATGGCGGAATACCGGAATAAGGAGAAAGCAGTGGGTGAGGATATGAAGGTGATGGCACTCAGGGAAAAAGACAGGATAACTTTAACGGTTGGTGATGCCTTTGTTTCGAAATACGTGGCAGACTACGAGCATTACGAGGACGCAAAGCAGCGATTGAAAGAATTTGTGAGCGGTGTAGCCGAAGAACATACAAACAGGGAAGTACTTACCTTGATAAATGCCGCTGACACGCCCGACTCGGTTTATATCACGGTTACCGGGACCTCCGCGGAGATGGGAGATGATGGGGGGTCAGGTCGTGGTAACAGGTGCAACGGGCTTATCACGCCAAGCAGACCTATTAGCATGGAAGGAACTCCGGGAAAAAATCCCGTGAACCACACCGGGAAAATATACAACTTGCTTGCCAATAAAATAGCCAATGAAGTCGTGGATAGCGTGGATGGAATTCAAGAAGTATATATAAAAATTCTGTCTGAGATAGGCAGAAGGATAGATGACCCCAAGGTAGCGACTGCTCAGATTCTCACACGGAGTGATATAAATCCGGGAATAGCGGAAAAGAAGGTGGGGCGGATAATGGATGATTGGCTTTCGAATATTGCTGAGATAACGGAGATGGCGATTAGAGGTGAGTTGAGAACGTTTTAATCCCCGTAATACGACTTGTGGGATTAAATTAAAATGGTAAATAGAGAAAAAGGAGGGGACGCGCGATTCGTAACCGACAGAATGTTAGGAAAGTTAAGCACTTGGCTCCGTATTCTTGGGCACGATACCGTTTACGCTGCGGACATAAAAACAACCGCTTTTGAAGCAGATGAGGACGAGGATAGAGCAATTATCTCTTTTGCTGAGCACGAAGCACGAATATTGCTCACACGAGACAAAAATCTCGCACAGGCTGCAAGGAAAAAAGGTGTCCAATGTGTTCAAATAAAAACCGATGAGGTGATGGAACAATTAAAGGAGCTGCTTCGTCATCACATTAACCTGAACCTCGAACCCGTTCCAGCGAGGTGCAGCGAGTGCAATGGAAAGATAAGGAAAGTAGAAGAGGGGGAAGAGGGCATACTGAAGGGAAAAAGTTATGTGCCGGCGCACATGATAGGGAAGTGGCATTTCTGGGTTTGTGAGCACTGCGGCAGGATATACTGGGAAGGAAGTCACTGGAGGAATATGCGTGAGAAGTTAGGTCAGTTGAAAGAATTTTATGAATCACACTGAAGAACTATATTCGATACAAAAAGAAATCGCATCCAGAGCGATAATAGAAGACAAACTAAGTCTGACAGAATTGAAACTAATAGCAGGAGCAGACCAGGCTTTCTTTCACGAATCAAAAAACAACATTATGGTCGGGCAGGAGAAAATAATATCTGCTGTTGTAGTACTCGAATACCCTTCCATGAAGTTTATTGATTATTCTTACTCGGTGATGCCTGTGGATTTCCCTTACATCCCCGGGCTTCTCTCTTTTAGGGAGGGACCAGCTATAATAAACGCTTTTCACGACCTAAAAAACCAGCCTGACCTGTTAGTGATAGATGGTTGTGGGATAAACCATCCGAGATTTGCAGGTTTAGCCACGCATGTAGGCGTTTCTTTGGACATTCCGACCATAGGCGTGGCAAAGAACCTCCTGTGTGGGAACGGTGAAGTGCCAATGAACGAAGGCGAAGCGCATGTGATAAAATACAAAGATAGAGAAATCGGCTATTATCTCAAGAGCAAAAAGGGCTGTAAACCTCTTATCGTAGCGCCAGGGCATAAAGTATCGCTAAAAACTTCGCTCCGGCTGATAAGAAATTGCATTCGCAAGCACAAACTACCTGAACCTACACGAATTGCTCATTTGTGTGCAAATAAGATAAAGAAGTTTAATATAAATAGTGTTTTTTCAGAGATGAAAGATGCAAGATAATATCATCCTGGTAGGGACGGGGCACATATTAGAGAAAAGCGTAAAAGAGGTAGAGGCGGTAATAGACAGGGAAGAACCGGATGTGGTTGCTGTTGAGTTATGTGAAGGCAGGTATAATGCATTAAAAGGAAATGTGGAGGATTTTTCAATAAAGGAGGCGATGAGTGGTGGTAGTCCATTTTTAATACTCACACACTGGCTGCTTGCTTACGTGCAACGAAAAATGGGTGCGGAGTTGGGAATTGAGCCAGGCGCGGATATGATGGCTGCGATAAAGAAGGCAGAGGAAAAGGGTTGCGAGGTTGCGTTGGTTGACAGACCTATTCAAGTAACGATGCAGCGGTTCTGGAAAAAGATGACGTTTTTAGAAAAGATAAAGATGATTTTATCGATTATCTTTGCGATTGGTAGCATGGGAAAGGACAAGGGAGTCGTTGGAGAAGGGAAAGAAAAAGAGGAAAAGAAATTAATGGTTGGAGGTATGAGTACAAATAGGGAGATAGAGCTGGATAGACTAACGGATGACGATGTAGTCACACAGTTGATGGAGGAATTGAGGGAGTTTTCACCAGGTGCTGCAACAGCACTGTTAGACGAAAGAGACGCATATATCGCGGGGAGCTTATTGGAGCTCCAAAAACAAACTCTACGCCGGCTTCGCGGAAAATAGTCGCGGTAGTTGGTGCAGGGCATGTCGCGGGGATAAGAAAACTTCTTGGGCATCCGGAGTTGATACCGCCTAAGGAGGAACTATGCTCGCTTCCTAAGAGAAGGCTTGGTATAAAAAATCTGTTGGGAGTTGGATTGGGCGTAGCTCTCTTGGTTATCCTTTTAGCAGTCATTTCCTCGGGCATATCCTTTGATATTCTCCTTAAAGCCTTTCTCTATTGGTTTTTAATAAATGGTGTTTTGTCCGCGACGGGTGTTGTCATCGCAAGAGGGCATCCTCTTTCCGCACTTACTGCTTTTTCCGTTGCTTGGCTTACTTCTTTGAATCCCTTTTTAGCTGCGGGCTGGTTTGCAGGCTTGGCAGAAGTCCGGATGCGAAAACCAAAGGTAGAAGACGCAAAGAGCATGCTGGGGGTGGAATCCTTGCGAGAATTAATGAGAAATAAGCTGTTTAGAGTCATTCTTGTGGCGGCATTGGCAAATATAGGAAGCATTGCTGGCACGTTTATCGGAATTGGTGTTGTGGGGCATGAGTTGGGGATAAATATACAGGATATATGGATGGGGCTGAAAACGCTTCTTCTTTAAGAACCAATCATTCATGGAAAAAATAGTCATCTGGCCTGCGTATTTAACAGCGGGTAGGACAAAAGGGGAAGGGAGAA
>JAODGF010000014.1:0-668 GCA_025464645.1 Methanosarcinales archaeon | reverse complement strand
GTTACGAGGATGCTCGGTCTGGAGCCGGTGCTGGAGAAAGAGAAGGCATATCCAAAAACGCACTGGGATAAAAGTGGAAGAGTCCTGGTGAATAAAGTAGGGAGAAAAGGTGAGATTGTGAAGGAAATCGCAAAGGGTATAAAAGAGATGCGAGAGAAATCAAAGAGCGCAAGGAGGTAAAATATTTATGATTTATAGATATATATGTCCATATATTAAGAAGGAGTGAAGATAAAAATGGGTGAAGCATTGCGAGTTCGTGGGCTTTGTAAGCAGTATGAATTATCGAAGATAGGTAAAAAGCTGGTAGCGCTGGATGATGTATCCTTTGAGGTAGAAAAGGGCGAGACGCTGGGGATAATAGGGAGAAGCGGGGCAGGGAAGACAACCTTGCTTCGCATGCTCCGTGGTTACGAGAGATTTGACGCAGGAGTAGTAGAAATGGACGGCGTTAGGGTAACTCCGGATGCATCCTGGTCGGAGTACAGAAAACTCCGGCAGAAGACTGCTTTTCACCTCCAGCGGTCTTTTGCACTCTATAACATCTCGGTGATAGACAATGTGATAAAGCGATTGAGAGCAAAACAAACAGGTTTTGAAGAGGTACCGGAGTTTGAGGATGAATACGAGGAATTAAAGGAAGAGGCATTTAAAATACTCGACCTCGT
>JAODGF010000109.1 GCA_025464645.1 Methanosarcinales archaeon | reverse complement strand
AATTGGCGGGGGAGCACCACAACGGGTGGAGCCTGCGGTTCAATTGGATTCAACGCCGGAAAACTCACCGGAGGAGACAGCGAGATGAAGGTCAGGCTGAAGACCTTACCAGATTAGCTGAGAGGTGGCGCATGGCCGTCGGCAGTTCGTGTCGTGAAACATCCTGTTAAGTCAGGCAACGGGCGAGACCCGTGCTCACAGTTGCCAGCATCTCCGCAAGGAGGATGGGCACTCTGCGAGGACTGCCACCGCTAAGGTGGAGGAAGAAGCGGGCCACGGTAGGTCAGTACGCCCCGAATCTTCCGGGCTACACGCGTGCTACAATGGGCAGTACAATGGGTATCAACCCCGAAAGGGGAAGGTAATCTCCTAAAGCTGCCCTCAGTTGGGATCGAGGGCTGCAACTCGCCCTCGTGAACCAGGAATCCGTAGTAATCGCACCTCAAAATGGTGCGGTGAATATGTCCCTGCTCCTTGCACACACCGCCCGTCAAGCCAGCCGAGTGGGGTTTAGGTGAGGGCATCCTTCTTGGGGTGTTCGAACCTAAGTCTCGCAAGGGGGGCTAAGTCGTAACAAGGTAGCCGTAGAGGAATCTGCGGCTGGATCACCTCCTAAATTTTTAAAACCAATCAGAGCTGAAAGATTGTCAGGTTGGGTTAGATTTAAGTTTAAGTATGATGAATAAATAGCTGGGACAAATTCGGGGCTCGTAGATCAGTGGAAGATCGTCTCCTTTGCGAGGAGAAGGCCCTGGGTTCAAATCCCAGCGAGTCCATTTTTGGTATATGCAAATGCACCTGGTAACAGGGGTTGTTGCCAGGGAAGAACCAATGGCAGTTGCCAGATGAAGTTGTTATACGCACTTTGCAACTCTGACATCCAATGAGCTTGGTGGAGGCAAAAAGTTGGTGATTATGCCATTTAGTGGATGGCTCGGCTCAAGCGCTGAAGAGGGGCGTGCCAAGTTGCGAAAAGCCTCGGGTAGGTACAAGGAGCCTTAGAACCGAGGATGCCCTAATGAGAATTCTTGACTCTTTTTGAGTCGGTCCGTAAGGATCGGGAACGCTCTGAATTGAAACATCTTAGTAGGAGCAGGAGAAGAAATCAATTGAGATGCCGTGATTAACGGCGAGTGAAAACGGCACAGTTCAAACTGAATCCCTTCTTGAAAGAGAAGGGAGATGTGGAGTGGTAAGTGAGAATCACATAAAGCCCGCCCTATGGAAGCTGAAGTCCTCTGGAATGAGGCGCCATAGAGAGTGAAAGCCTCGTAAGCGTAAAATAGAGGGCTTGATTCTTTACTTGAGTACCGTAAGTTGGATTTCTTGCGGGAACCTGGGGGCTACCAACCTCCAAAACTAAACACGTCTTGAGACCGATAGCGGAATAGTACCGTGAGGGAAAGCTGAAAAGCACCCCAAATAAGGAGGTGAAAAGAGCCTGAAACTAAATGGCGATAGAGTGATACGGCTTGAAAGTGATGAAGGAGTCGGAAGGAAAATCCCGCGAGGGATGAGTACGAGGATTACGGAACAGAGTCGTATCGTACGTTCTGGAGAACGGGCCAGGGAGTATATCTCAATGGCGAGGCTAACCCGTAAAAGGGAAGCCGTAGGGTAACCGATAAGTTCGCATTCGTAAGAAGAGGAACGACGTATGAACTGCGTGAAGTCATTGGGATATGACCCGAAGCCGGGTGATCTAAGCGTGGGCAGGCTGAAGTTCTCCGAAAGGAGGATGGAGGGCCGAACCGGTGATGACTTGCAAATCTCTCGGATGACCTGCGTTTAGTGGTAAAAGGCCAATCGAACCCGGCAATAGCTGGTTCCCCTCGAAACATACCGCAGTATGACCCGATCAGAGATTGATAGCGTTGTAGAGCCACTGATTGGAGGATACGGAGTCGAAAGACTTCGCCCCCCTGTCAAACTCCGAAGGCGCTATCGTCGTAGAAGATCGGAGTCCGGGCTGGGGGGTAAGCTCCCAGTCCGTGAGGGAAAGAACCCTGACTGAGGTTAAGGTCCCGGAGTGTCGGCTAAGTGTTAACACTAAAGAGCGTTGCAAACCTAAAACAGCTGGGAGGTTAGCTTAGAAGCAGCTATCCTCTAAGGAGTGCGTAACAGCTCACCAGCCGAGGTTTGCAGCATCGAAAATGGAAGGGACTCAAGCCGACCACCGATACCCCAGGGCTCCTAACAGAAAGAAGGAGATCCGGTAGAGGGGCGTTCTGCTTGGGTAGAAGTTCCTCCGTGAGGAGGTGTGGACCGTGCAGAAACGAGAATCCTGGCGATAGTAGCAGCATAGTCGGGTGAGAATCCCGATCGCCGAAGGGGCTAGGTTTCCTTGGCAATGTTCGTCAGCCAAGGGTTAGCCGGTCCTAAGATGTGTCCCAACTGGAGCACGTCAAATGGGAAGCAGGTTAATATTCCTGCGCCTTCCAGTCTATGTCCGTAAGGACACCTGACGCTTTTGGGTAGATTGAGCGGTGCCGTCACACCGTCCAAGCACTGAAGCCTATGGAGAGCCGTAATGGCGAGAAGTAGGTGAAAGTGTGATGGCGAAAGTCAAACGAGCCCAGGAGCCCGTGAAAAGGGAGACTGGAAAGTCCGTACCGAGAACCGACACAGGTGCCCCTAGCTGAGTAGGCTCAGGCGTGTCGGGGAAATCCAGCTAAGGGAATTCGGCAAATTAGCCCCGTAACTTCGGGAGAAGGGGTGCCTGCCCTGGAAAGGGCAGGTCGCAGTGACAAGGGAAGGCTAACTGTCTAATAACAACACAGGTGACCGCAAGTCCGTAAGGATTAGTACGGTCACTGACTCCTGCCCAGTGTAGGTGTCTGAAAGCCCTTTTCAAGGGGACGAAGGACCTATAAACGGCGGGGGTAACTCTGACCCTCTTAAGGTAGCGTAGTACCTAGCCGCTTAATTGGCGGCTTGCACGAAAGAAGGAATGAGCCTTCTACTGTCCCTAGCTGGAAACCGGCGAAATCATCATCCCGGTGAAAAGACCGGGGACCCCCAAGGGGAAGCGAAGACCCCGTGGAGCTTTACAGCAGTCTGCCGTTGAGCTACGACTTCGGATGTAGAGCGTAGGTAGGAGGCGAGGAAGTGTCTTCGCCAGGAGGCACAGAGCCGCCAATGGAACACTACCCATCCGGAGTTGTGACCCTTACTCTTTTCCAAAAGAGGACACCGGTAGGTGGGCTGTTTAGGTGGGGCGCCATGCCCTTGAAAAGATATCGAGGGCGCCCAAAGGTTGACTCAGGTGGGTCAGAAATCCACCGTAGAGTGCAAGAGTAAAAGTCAGCCTGATGTGACTTCGCATAGCAGGAGGTCACGGGACGAAAGTCGGGTCTAACGAACCTTTATGGCTCTTTGGTAGGGCCTAAAGACGCCAGAAAAGCTACCCCGGGGATAACGGAGTTGTCTCCAGCGAGAGTCCATATCGACCTGGAGGTTTGCTACTTCGATGTCGGCTCTCTCCATCCTGGCTGTGCAGCAGCAGCCAAGGGTAAGACTGTTCGTCTATTAAAGGAGATCATGAGCTGGGTTTAGACCGTCGTGAGACAGGTCGGTTGCTATCTATTGGGGGTGTTGGAGGTCTGAGGGGAAGCTGCTTTTAGTACGAGAGGAACAGAGCAGCGGCGCCTCTGGTGTACCGGTTGTCCGACAGGGCATTGCCGGGCAGCTACGCGCTGTTGGATAAGAGCTGAAAGCATCTAAGCTCGAAGCCATCCCCAAAAAGAGACTTCCTTTAAGGACATCGTTAGAAGAACGGTTTGATAGGGCTGGGGTGTAAGAATCGAGGCGAAAGCCGAGATTTTCAGCCCGCAGCTACTAACGTCCGCACCATAAAAAGCCTCTTGCCGGGCTCAGATGAAATCAGAGTTGCAAAGTGCGCTTTTAGCCAATAGCCACTTAGGGAATAGGGACTAGAGCAAGTACAGCCTATTGGCTAATGGCTATTCCCTAATTGTGATTCGTTGTGCCAAGATGGCGGAGAGGCAGACGCGGCTGACTGCAGATCAGCTATACCCCGGTTCAATTCCGGGTCTTGGCTTCCTTGGACTTTTTGAATTTCACTACCATAAGTTTTTACTCCATAGTATTAATACACAAATTATAAGTTGTGGACATGGAACCAATACGACACGCGTTAATTGCTGTTAGTTTATTACTCGTGGTGATTGTGATAGGGTCAGTGGGCTTTTGGTATCTTGAGGAGGGGATTACTTCCTACCTCGACGCGCTCTATTTGACCATTTGCACGATTACTACTGTTGGATATGGAGATATAACGCCTCATACTTCGCACGGTAAAATATTTGCGACGGTGTTGATCATATTGGGCGTTGGCATAACCTTATATGTGCTAATTGAGATAATGGAATCAGTACTGGAAGGAAGATTAAGCAAAGCCTTTGGTATAGCGAAGGAGAGAAGGAGCGTAGCAAAGATGAAAAACCACAAGATAATATGCGGCGGTGGTCGCACCGGGAGTGTAACAGCAGAAGAATTCAGAAAAGAAGGCTTAGATTTTGTAATCATTGAGCACGATTCTGCGATTGCAATAGAACTGAGGAAAAAGAATTTGCCGGTGGTGGAAGGAGACGCGACAATGGATGAGACTTTAATAGAAGCGGGCGTAGAACGTGCTTCCGGACTGGTATCTACTTTACCTTCGGATTCTGATAATTTATTCCTCTGCATTGCTGCGAAAGAACTCAATAAGAATCTGGAGATAGTAACGAGAGCGAGTTCTGAAGAAGCGGCTAAGCGGCTGTACAGTGTTGGTGTAAAAAAAGTGGTTTTAATGGAAAAAATAGGAGGGAGAAGGCTGGCAAGAAGCTTAACAAAGCCGGCGATCGTTGATTTCCTTGAGTTCGCTACGAAGACGGGGGAGACCTCATTAGAAAGTCTAACGGTTGAACATGGTTCGAAGATTGCAAATAAGCGCGTTAGAGATGCATGTAGTATCTTAGGGATAAAGGAAAAAGTAGGAACAACAATAGTCGCTATCATAAGAGGCGAGGAAGTCATAAACATCGGTCCTGATGATGAAATACGGGAGGGCGATACCGTGGTGGTCATTGGGAAGCGTGAATCGCTGGATAAGCTCGGGGAACTGGAGCTTTTCTAACAAACTTTTTTGCTGCACAAAAACCTTTACTAAAAATACAATGTCACTGCTAAGAACAGCCCATTTGAAAGTGCAGTTCTCTACTCAAGACATTGTTTGTAAAAGCGGTAGATAGTATTGAACGATGAGACGTGTAATCTGGTGGCTGATTGTTGGCACGAAAGGTGGTCTAAATCGTGCTCGTATTATCAGAGCGTTAAAGGAAAGACCATACAACGCCAATCAGTTGGCTGAGTTACTGGGACTGGATTACAAAACCGTAAGGCATCATCTCAAGGTTCTCCAGGATAATAAAGTAATTACATCAGCAGGAGAGAGATATGGCACCGTGTATTTCTTATCCCCGGGCATGGAAAAGGAATATGAAGTCTTTAAAGGTTATTTAGATAAAATGTGGAATAAATTTAAAAGGGAAAAAGAAATAGAATAAAAGGTGATAAAGATGCCGCCAGTAGTTATGCAGGACATGTTGCTCGTCAATATCAAGACGTTGATAACGCTTGGAAACCTTATACTCCTGTTATGCCTGCTTTTCATCTATGCGAGGAGTTACGAGCAGATAAAATCTAAATTCGCAATGGGGTTGATTGCCTTTATTGTTCTCCTGATTATGCAAACGGTCACATCAAATCCGATTTTTCATTATACGTGCGGCTGGCGTCGTATGTATGCCCTGGGCTGGTTCTGGATATTGCCCGATGTGTTTGAATTTGTAGCGTTGTTGATATTGCTGTATATAAGTCGGAAATGATTTGGGTGAGATTTGGGTATAATTTGGGTACAATCCGGGCGAAAAGAAAAGCTTACATAGGGTTATTTCCAATATAGAGCCGTGGAAACACGTTGAAAAAAATAGGAGGGAAAATGAGAAAATGAAAACAAAACTGATTGTTGGAATATTGATCGCGGCGCTGGTAGCGACTTCTATCGGAGTTGCTGCTGCACGATACGGACCAGAAAACGGACCACGATACGTGGATGCCGGCAACATCGGTGAACGTCCCGGATTCGTGGACGAAAACGGTGACGGCGTATGTGATAATCGTGGTATCCATGGATTCGGTGGTTATGGCCGGAATTTTGTGGACGTTGATGGTATCTGCGACAACATCGGCATAAACGGTCGAGACGCGGATGGTGACGGCATACCGAACGGTCAAGACGGCGATTATGTGCAGCCGCGTGATGGTAGCGGCAAGCAACGCGGTAATAGACATGGGGGCAATCGTTGAGCTTGATAATTTAAAACAGATTATGTGCGTGGGAGAACCACGCATTTTTTATTTTTTAGCACTTTTTATCTTCCCATAAAGCTTTTTTAAGCTCGCCCGGATATTCTTGGCAGTGTCCATTTTAGTTTATACTTCTCTAATCTCCTTTACAAGAAAATATCCTCCGTTTAACCTTACGCCTTCTATCTCAAACTTCTTGCCAAACAATGCTTCTCGTATTCGTTCAAGCGTTGCCGTTTCACTCAACTTTCTCGCTTCTTTCAGTGTAATGTTTGCAGTCTTCTCTGTTACGTCTTTTTTGAAAATCAACGTGTATCGTTCTTTTCCATCATCAAATTGAGCTCGTCGCCGCGGCTTTTTTGGCTGACGGTTTTTCAAGAAGAAGAAGGAGCCCAAAACTTCAAGCGCTTTTTCCTCTTCCAGCGACTCGATAATTTTTAAAGCTTCGGGATGTATATGGTACCCATATTTAAGAACCTTTTCCAATTTGCCTGCTTGAAAGATTTTTGATAAAACCCCCTTCTTCCCAAAGAAAACCTTCACACCGAGCATATCCTGCACTCACCCGTGTATTCCGAATCAGCGCATACATACTCTTCAAGCATAAGCTTTGGAATATCCAGCGACAGAACCTGCTCTTTACTTCCATACCGATAAATGGTAATACCCTTGCACTTGAGTTTGTAAGCCAATAAAAACACTTTCTTTACGTCCGCCCAGGTAGCATCACCCGGCAGATTCACTGTTTTCGAGACCGCATTGTCAGTATATTTCTGAAATGCCGCTTGCATTCGCACATGCCATTCCGGCGAGAGGTCAAGTGCGGTAACAAACATCCTCTTAACATCTTCTGGGATACCATCAATATCCTGTATCGAGCCGCATTTTGCAATCTCGGTGATCAATTCTTTGCTATAAAAACCCCTTTCCTTCGCCATCTCTTCAAACAGCTTGTTTATCTCCAGCATCCCGCCCATTACGTTCCGAACAAAAGCAACTGCGAATATAGGCTCTATCCCGCTGGAGCACCCCGCAATTATGCTTATTGTCCCAGTTGGCGCGATGGTGGTTACCGTGGCGTTCCGCATCGCCTCGTATTTAGAGTTCCAAACGCTGAGTTCGAAGTTAGAAAAAGACCCCCTTTCAACCCCAAGCTCTGTTGAACTCTGCCGAGCTTCATTTGTAATGAATTGCATAAGCTTTTCGCCCAGCGAGAGCGCATCCTTTGAATCATATGCTATTCCCAACTTGATTAACAGTTCTGCGAATCCCATTATTCCAAGCCCTATCTTCCTGTTCGCTTTTGTCATCTGCTCTATCTCTGGCAGTGGATACCTGTTCACATCTATGACACCGTCTAAAAACCTCACAGAAGTCCAAATTACTTCTCTAAGCCTTTCCCAGTCTATCTCACCTTCATCACTCTTGACAAATTTTGAAACGTTGATTGAGCCTAAATTGCAAGAATCATACGGTAGGAGTGGCTGCTCGCCACAGTTATGCACAACAAAACCGTTGGCATCAAAAGCATTTATTCCCGGAATTTGAACATCATAAACCTTTTCTATACCATCCGGAACTACTTCCTCTACGGATGCTACAAATCGTTCTCGATTCATTTTCCTCTTATAATTCCTTATAGCATTTTCAAGTTTTTCCATTTTCTCTGCATCATCAAATCCAACTTGTTCAGCGAAATACAATAAGTTCTCTCTGGAAATTACCAGTTCGTGCTGAGGCTTTGTAATATACTCATTGAATCCTCCTTTGCCATCGGGCAGTTTTGATTTCCTCTTTTTTCTCCTATTTATGTAAATCTTCGTGAATATCCCAAATCGTAAAAACATACGTTGAACCGCCTTGAGAATCTCAATGTCGCTCTGAGCAAGCCTTACACTAACACCTTTCGATTGATTCCCTTGAACCGAGCCGTCTGCATCGAATAGCCCCCTTAGCAGACCTTTGCAGAAATCTAATGATGATTTCTCTATTTTCTCGGTTATCATTTTCCTATCCGGATTTAAACCAAGTTCTTGTGCTAACCCCTTTAGATATCCCATTGAGAGACGGTGCTCATTTCTCCCCTTTACAGCATTCCAACCCACGAAATCAGACCTGTGTGGTAGAGACTGTGCATGGTTATATGCCACATATCTGACTGCTTTCACCCCTTTACTGTCACCCCATGAGGAAAGGATTACCTTGTCTTTTTTGATTGTTCCATCTCCCAAGAGCAGACCAATTAAATAGCCCTCACCTTCTGTGTATCTGCCCTTAACGCTCCAATTACCAAAATCGCGGTGATTATTGATGATGATCTTATCGCCCGGCTTTAAATCCCCTGCATTGCTCCATTGCGCCTCGACTTTATACCTTGTCATTCTCTCCACTTTCATAACAGGATGGTCCGCTGTCAGACGCAACTTAAATCCTTCTACTGTCTTTAATCTGTAAACTGGTCTCACCCCGGTTTCAAAGAATCCGGCTTCTGAACTTTCCCATTCCTCGCCATTTACAACCGCAACAAACTTCTTGCCGATTAATTCCTCAACCTGTCTTGGGCCCTCCGCAGTCATTACCCATGTATCAGCAGTTACGCACGGATTCGTCGCCTCTATCCTTCCAACCGCAGAAATGGGATTATGCCTGTTGATTTCGTCCAGGAAAATAATGCCCGGGTCTCCTGTCTTCCATGCGTAGGTTACAACTTCGTTAAAAACGTCACGTGCTTTTATTCTCTTCACCTCTTCTCCTGTCCTCGGATTTATGAGTCCATATTCTTCATTTCTCTCCACTGCATGCATGAACTCATCGGTAACCGCTACGGAGATATTGAAATTGGCAAATTCTCCTCGTGCTTTCGCTCTTATGAATTCCAGAATGTCTGGATGTTCAACGTTCAATATGCCCATGTTCGCGCCTCTTCTTTTGCCTCCTTGCTTGATTACATCCGTAGCTACGTCAAAAACACGCATGAAAGAGACGGGACCTGAGGCAATTCCACCCGTTGATCTCACCACGTCTCCCTTTGGTCTCAGCCGGGAGAAAGAGAAACCTGTTCCACCTCCGCTTTGGTGAATCAAAGCCATGTTCCTAACAGCCTCAAAGATACCACCTATCGAGTCCTCAACTGGTAAAACGAAACAAGCAGCGAGCTGCCCGAGCTCAGTTCCCGCATTCATCAGCGTAGGACTATTTGGCAGAAATTCTAAATTACGCATTAACAGATAAAATCTGCGTTCAATTTCCTTTACCTCTTCTTTGCTTTTACCATAATTCAGTTCTGCTCGTGCTATTGCTCTTGCCACACGCTTGAGCATTTGACCTGGTGTCTCGATAACTTCCCCCTGTTCGTTCTTTAGTAAGTATCTTCTTTTCAATACCTCTACGGCATTCAATGAAAGCTTTAAATCATCCTTAACTCCTATAAACCTTTTTAAACCGCGAATATCCGCACGCTGCTGGCGATATAAGATATATGCTTTTGCAACTTCACTAAACCCTGCTGCGATCAACATGTGCTCAACTACATCCTGTACATCTTCAACCGAGGGGATTCTGGCTTTTGCTGCAAATGACCTTTCAAGCTCAATCACCACCTTTTCAGTTAGCTCTTCCGCAAGCTCTTCTCCCTCCATACCAACACTAAGCAGCGCTTTGTAAATGGCGTTTGTGATCTTCCCCTGCTCAAATTTTACTATTCGACCATCTCTTTTGCGTATTTTGGAAACTCTTGTTTTCTTCATTCTGAATCCCAGTTTAGCCTATATAAGGGACTTCTTTCTCAGTAATTTTCTGGTTTATGGGTATAGAAAAATAGAATGTCGAACCTTTTTCTAACTCGCTTTCCACCCATATCTTACCACTATGCGCTTGTATGATTCCCTTAGCGATAGCTAATCCTAAACCTGTTCCCCCATGTTCCCTGCTCATAGAACTGTCAATCTGAGAGAAAGGTTTGAACAATTTCTCTTTGTCCGTTTTTGAAATCCCAATACCATCATCTGTTACACAAAACAGAACATCTTCTCCAACTTGCATAGTTTCGACTACCACATCAGCGGAGTTATCAGAAAATTTAATCGCGTTGTTTAATAAATTACCTATTGCCTGCCTTAATCTTTCGGCATCTCCAATGATAGCCGGCAATTCGGCTAATCTCGCTCTTATCTTAAGATTTTTTTTCTTTGCAAAAGGCTCCTGCATTTTTATTGCCTCTTTTACAGTCTCATTGAGACTCATAGACTCGAAAGACATCTTGATTCTCCCTGCTTCTATTCTTGAAATATCCAGGATGTCGTTAATCAATTTATCCAATCTCGTAAGATTTCTGAGAATGACTTCTATGCTATCCTCTTGTTTCTCGTTCAGTCTTCCCATATAGCCCTCCTGCAGCATTTGTAGTTGCGCTTGCATGGGTGTCAGAGGTGTTCTCAATTCATGCGATGTTAGAGACAGGAAATCCGATTTCATCCTTGTCACCTCCTCTAAATCCACCACTTTAAACTCCAGTTCGCGGTTGAGCTTTCGAATCTCCTCCTCTGCTTTTTTCCGTTCTGTGATGTCTCGAAATATTGTTAATTTCGATACCGTTCCATCAACATTCTTCAAAGGAGTCTCAATGAGGTCATAAGTTTTATTCCTCCCGCGAGAGTACCATTCCCATCTCTCTGTCTTTCCCTTTATCACCTCCTTGAGTTTGCACAGTGGACAGGGCTCCTCGCGATTATGAAACACTTTATAGCATATATCCCCCACCCGGTTTCCAAACTCGTGACGTAAAACCTTGTTCATAAACTCTACTTTGTAGTCCTCTGAAATGACATACACGCCGTCAACCATGCTTTCAAAAATCAAAT
>JAODGF010000108.1 GCA_025464645.1 Methanosarcinales archaeon | reverse complement strand
AATTCTCCTCATACCTCCGCCTTCTCACCATAACAATTAATCCCCGTAAACTTCTTCCTGTAAGCTTCTAACAAAGGCGTCAGTTTTCGTTCCGGTACTTCAACCTCCTTTAACCTCTCTTTAATCTCCGCATCGCTCAACCTGACGTTCAACTTCCTATTCGGAATATCTATCTCTATTATGTCCCCATCCCTTATCGCACCGATTGCACCGCCATTATATGCTTCCATCTCGACATGCCCGATGCAAGGACCGGTGGTGGCGCCAGAGAACCTGCCATCCGTGATTAATGCCACTTTTTTATACCCCGCACCCTTTATCGCATCCGTAGGTGTCAGCATCTCCGGCATTCCAGGCGCACCCGCAGGACCCTGGAACGGTAATACGACAATATCTCCCTCTGCAATCCTTTTTGCTTCTGTGAGGCTCTGTCCCATGACCCCGCAAGCACCATAAGGTGTTATCGCATCCAACAATTCCTTTTCGGTATAGAACACCTTAGCAGGTCCTGAATGAACCATCATCTCTTTGTTCACCGCTGTTTGCTTTATTATAGCGCTGCGTGCAATATTTCCTTTTAATACCGCTATGCCGCCCTCTGGGAAATAAGCATCATCAATCGCTCTGATAACTTCGTCATCCAGCACCGTTCCTTCTTCTGCTATTTCCCGTATTGACTTTCCGTTTACCGTTGGTGAATCTTTTATCATATCTTTCAAGCGGTTAAGAACCGCAGGAACGCCTCCTGCACGGTCAACGTCCGCCATCTCATGAGTCCCCGCAGGGATTATCTTACATAAATTCGGCGTTTCTCGCGCTATCGCATCGAACATATCCACGTTAATCTCAACGCCCGCTTCACGAGCTATTGCAGGGATATGCAAAACGGCATTTGTTGAACCGCCCATCGCCATATCTACTCTTATTGCATTCTCGAATGCGTTTTTTGTCATTATATCTCCCGGCTTAATATCCTCTCTGACCAGCTCAACGATTCTCTTACCGGTTTCATACGCTTGCTTCTTCTTCATCGGGTCTATCGCCAGGGTCGTTGCACATTTTGTCAGCGACATGCCCAGCACCTCAGTAGCAACAGCCATTGTATTTGCAGTGTAGAGCCCGACACAGGAACCAGCACCGCAAGCGAGCAGAGGCAACATTTTTTCCGCTTCTTCCTCGCTTATCATACCCCCTTTTACCTGACCAACAACACCAAACCCTTCAATTGGATGGTGCTTCTTTCCTTCCACGACGTTTGCTTTCATTGGACCGCCGGTAAGTATAATCGCCGGTAAATTGAGACGTCCCGCAGCCATTAACATCCCCGGCGTGATTTTATCACAGTTCGTTACGCCAACCCAGCCGTCTAAAGAATGTGATAACGTCATTATCTCAATGTTATCCGCGATATGTTCCCTGCTTGGAAGTGATAATCTCATCTCCACAAACATTGCAACGCCATCACAAACACCTGGAACGCCCCATTCTAATGGAACTCCGCCGGCATCTCTAATCCCTCGCTTTACCTCCTCCGTTAGTTCATTCAGGTGAATATGCCCTGGAATAATATTGTTATAACTGTTTGCAACACCGATAAATGGTTTGTCCAGGTCAAAATCTTCTTCTTTTAGTCCCGCGGACATTAATAATGCGCGGTGTGGTAAGGTTTCGATTTTTTCCTTTAATATATCAGAACGCATGGGTACATCACTACCTACTCTTCTTTTGCTTCTTCCTCTTCATCAACTAACTTAGCATATCTCTCCGCGAATTTTGCGCTGGGTTGTTGCGTTTGATAAATCCATCTCGTACTCTTCTCCGGTGGTTCAGAAACTGCCGCTGTTTCATGTTTCAAAGCACTGACACGACCTTTCATCTCCAATTTGGATAACGGAGCTATATCTGAAAGCAGACTATCAATCGCTTCGGCTATGCTTTCATTCTCTTCAACGTCCCTCTCAACTGTTATGGTCTTCTCAGCCAGAGGAAAGGATACTTTTACTTTTGTGGGCATATTCTATTTTTATATTATCCTCTTTATATTTAAAATCCACTCGCATCTATATTTATATCGGTGTATACAANNTGGTGATAATCGAACTTTGCATAGATCGAGGCGGGGGAAGAAAAGCCAAATCTTTTACGGTATAAATCTAATATGATCGAACCAACGATAAGCATAAAAAGAGCATAGGAGTGCATATCAATGCAGAGTTTATGTATTGCTTGCAAAGGCTCACGGTTGTTATGTGGGCGGAAGACATGCCCCTTACTCGCCGCATTGAAGAAAAGAACAGAGTTTGATAAGCTAACAAACACAAAAGAGTTCTTCGGTCCTTCAACTTCCGTCTTTGTTGGCAGAATAGGCTATCCCAATGTAAGAGTAGGTCCAATGGCTGTATTAGAAGGAGAGGAGTTCGATGCTGAAATAGGCAGATTTGAGGAGCCGAACGAGTGGTTCGCTCACGGTCTTGGCATGGACGAAATCGTAGAACTGAGAAGTTCCACGTTACGAACAAAACGAGGCGAAAAAGTAACTTCGCGGTCTAACTTTGTTTCTGACATGGCAGAAATAGCCTTGGCTAAGCAGCCGGTAGATGTCGAACTCATTTTTAAGAGCAAACCATCGTTCAACCTTTCTTTTTCCGATATAACTCGACCGACAGGAGCCAGTGTGAACGTAGAAAAGATGCACGTCACAGAGAATCCGAAGATACCGAAGCAAGTCGAACGCATCGTTTCTGACGAGCTCAAAGCAGTAGAAGCCGCTAAGGGGCTCTACGACCTTGGATTAGATGTTTACAAAGTAGCGGTAATACTATCTTCAGGTGCGTTAGGATTGCGCAGTGCTAAAAAAATGGTCCCGACGAGATGGAGCATCACGGCAACTGATGACGTCATTTTCAAGAAGCTGGCTGCGCAGCTAAGAGAATACCCCCCTGTTGACTCTTATTATGTCTATGAATCATCGTATATGGACAATCACTTTCTGATATTGCTGATGCCGTCATTATTTGAATACGAGAACTTTGAGGCGTGGTTTCCCGGTTCTGTTTGGAACGATGCGCTTGCGTTTGGTCAGCGACCGGTAATAGTAGAAGAATACGAGGGATTTAAAGGCAGGAAACAGTATGCCGTGGAGGAAGGCGGTGGATATTACGCCGCGAGATTAGCAGTTGCGGAGGCGCTGCATACGATGCGGTGGCAAGCTGGTGTAGTGGTATTCAGAGAAATCCACCCACGCTATATTCTTCCTCTGGGCGTTTGGGTGGTTCGCGAGACGGTTAGGGCTGCGTTTAGAAAGAGGGGTGAGAAGTTCAACACCAAAAAGGAGGCATTGGATTTTATAGATTCGCGATTGCAGGCAAAGGAGGGGATGAGGTTAGGAATACACGATTTTGAAGTGCTAAGCAAGATATTAAAACAAAAGCGGCTTACGGATTTTTAGCTCGTGTTTTTTTCCCTTCTATTATTTTATATTACAATTACTTACATTACAAGTACTTTTCTTATAATTGTACATGTTAGAAGAACTAAAAGCAGGGATTAGCGTCTTCAGGATTGACAATCCGCTGGAATGCAGCATAATCGAGCGCCTTAACCGGTTCGTTGTGATGGTGGAAAGCAAAGGAATCTATCATCGTACCCATATAAACAGCACTGGAAGGCTCTCCGAATTGTTGGTCAAAGGGAGAAAAGCGTTCGGTTTTAGAACTCAAAATCGCGGTAAAACAGATTTCAGGTTGTTTGCGATAGAAGAGAGCGGGTTGGGGGCTCTCATCGATACTCAACTGCAAATGAAAGCCTTTGAAAAGGCGTTAGCGAGAAAACTCATTCCGTGGCTCGATGGATGTCACATCTTAAATAGAAACGCAACGTTGGGTGCTTCACGCATAGATTATCTCTTGGAATGTCACGGGGAAAATGTTTATCTCGAGGTAAAAAGCGCCGTTTTAAGAGAAGGAGAGTATGCCATGTATCCCGATTGTCCTTCTGAGCGAGGTAGAAAACATATAAAAGAGCTTTCAGGTTATGTGAAAGAAGGCGGAGGAGAAGGAATCTTGCTCTTTATCGCTGCATTGCCGAACGTCAAAGTGTTTAAACCGAATAAAGCCGCGGATGTGCTGCTCTACGAAGATCTTAAGGCGGCTCATTCTTCTGGCGTAGAGATAAGAGCCATCGGCTTATTCTTCAATCCCAAAGACGCATGTGTGTATCTATTTAATCCAGATCTTGAGATAAACCTCTCGTAAACTGGATCACCATAGGAGAAGAGAAATTAATGAACTGTGCGAGCTGCAAAGAAAAAGTGTGCTATAAAGGCAAAGACTGCACTGAAATTGCAGAGGATGTCAAAGAAGCATACAAAGCCGATGCCGAAGTTCTCAAGTCGCTTAGAGTTTCTGCACACATTGAATCAAGGTATTACATGAAGAAAAACCGCATAGAGGAGCTGATTTTATATGCGAAAGAGATGGGCTACAAGAAATTAGGCGTTGCGTTCTGCATAGGACTGGAAAAAGAGGCGAAGATAATCTGTGATATTCTATCTCAGTACTTCGCTGTGTCTTCTGTCTGCTGTAAGGTATGTGGGATTGACAAATCATATTTCGAGTTAGAACCTCTCCACGAGGGTGCAGAAGTAGAGGCGATGTGCAATCCAATAGGGCAAGCGATAACCTTAAACACGGAAAAGACGGACTTGAACATCATCTTAGGATTATGTATAGGACACGACATACTGTTTACAAAATATTCTGAGGCGCCGGTAACTACAATTGCGGTAAAAGACCGCGTTCTCGCTCATAACCCGCTTGGTGCGATATATTCTGGGTATCATCTGAAGAAATTGAGAGAGTGCACTCAAAACCAGGTTCAGGAGGTGATAAAATGGTAAATAAAGAGATGATAGACATAAACGAGTTTGCAAAACTGGATATACGGATTGGAAAGGTAGAGAATGCAGAAAGAATCGAGGGGAGCAAGAAGCTAATCAGGCTTGAGGTGGATATTGGGAATGAGATGCGACAGCTTGTTGCTGGGATTGCAGCAGAATATAGTCCCGAGAGCTTGATTGGCAAACTCGTTCCCGTATTGGTTAATCTGAAGCCTGCAAAGCTTATGGGCGTTGAGAGTCGGGGAATGATTTTAGCCGTGGATGTTAGCGGGAAACCGATTTTATTGCATCCCGATACGGAAGTGCCCGCAGGCAGCAGAGTCCGATAAATGAAGAAGAAGTGAAACGAAAGCAGCCTTTAGGAGAAGAAGAAGACATTTTGTACGGACATCTGATGACAGAGTGGAAGCAAGTAAGACCATTAGCACAATGGATGGTCTATTTCGACCCAGATACAAAAATAGCATATTCACATGCTGATTATCTTCCTGAGGAAGTCCAGAGAAGACTGTTACAGAAGCACGCTTTTGAATCCCACAGCCAACGGGCTTACTTCGTTGTTGAGGATAACAAACTCACTGAATATAAGGGTCTTACCTTGCCATACAGCGATGAAATAGTGCCTGCAAGTGGTCAACCACGGGGATTGCTTTTAAAGAAGCATGGTAAGAGAGAGGCAAGAGCGCTAAACGATATTGCCAGTAGAGGAGGAAACGTCAAGGCTGAGTATCACGATGTTGGAATCGCGTTACTACTTAAAAGAGAAAGGACATCAAAGATAGACGTGAGACCTCTAACCGCGGAAGAGGAGAAGAAACTTGAAAACGGAAAATTTTATGGTGGTGAAATTATTCATTACGGTGTTCTCAAAAGATGGGGTGAAGATTACATCCCATTTATCAGGCTTGACCTTTTTCAAATAGTCCGTCAATTTGCCATAATGGAAGGGATTGACCATGTCGAGCTACTGTCCAATGCCATGAAGAGATTGGGTAGCACGTTGAGAACAGCTCATGAGCTTGGAATTTACCATTGCTTTACTCATCCTGGAAATATAGACGCTCGTGGTAACCTGATAGACTATGAACATGCGATATACCGGGATGAGATTCCTGCGATAAAAGAGAACATGGCGCTGTTTAGTGAAGAGGGCTTGAGATTTAGAGATATAGACGTCTTCTTTGGTGGTGAACGTGAGATTCTGAGAAGATGCCAGGAATGCTTTAAACTTACTTATAAAGAGCTGATGACAAAGGTAAGGTTCCTGAGGGAGAACATCTCCTTGTCGGTTGGCATTCCCGTTTTTGAGCTCCTGGCTCATTTGAACGTTGGATTCTACGAGGATACAATAAAAAAACTCCCTGGTAGAGACCAGAGGAGAATAATCGAGGCGTTTATTGACCATTATTGTGATTCGATAAGCGAAAGAGAAGAGATCAAGGAGAAGGTCTTTTCTTCGCTCGCCAGAGCTCGAGAATGGACTCCTGCTGTGAGTGAATTCTTTGTGCGCACCTGTCCAGAAAGTCCAAAGTCTCCGCTGCGAGAGATTTCCAGCGAGTTCATTTTAAATTTATGGAACTCCACAGACATGTTGGAAAGATAACGTTAACTTTAAAGGGATATGTTTGATTTGATATATAGAGAAGTAAAAATGCCTGAGGAAGTAAGAATAGAAAAGCCAAGTGCTGAGTTGTATAAAGGGAAAAGGAAATTATATTGTATCCCATTATTATACGCTGAAAAGAATATGCAAAGAGATTATTCGGAGAAGGTCGAACGGTATTGGAAAGAGGTAGAAGAACATGTAAAAAAGTTGGAGAAAACTGGAAAAGTTAACAAGATATATCATGAAGCAATTTATTCGGTTGGCGGGGAAGGGATGAAAGAGATAGAAAAGATGAGCGAAAAGAGTTATAAATTGGTAAAGAGCTACTGTGAAAAAGGAGCAGAGCTTCAACCATTAGAGGATAAAGAACTGTTCTATGAATTTATGGATTGGAAAAGATGTTTGATAATACCTTTTAATAGTGGCAAAGTCTTGAACAAAGTGCTTGAATTTTATACCGCGGCGAGCGAGAGAAGATACAAGCACGTTGCCAAAAGAATAGATGAAACACTCGGAAAAGGAGAAGTAGGTATGTTGATTATGAGTGAAGAGGACCGAAATAATATCCCATTTCCTCAGGATATAGAAATATTTCTCGTGCATCCTCCTGCTTTAGCAGACATTCAGCTCTGGATTCGTGAACAGTTAAGAAGAGAGAGGTAAAAATGTATCTGATAATAGTGGGATTAGGGGGAATAGGAAGAAATCTGGTGGACATTGCCACGAGGAACAAGAATGATGTGGTTGTCATAGACCAGGATGAGAAGAGATGCCGGGAGATAGCGAGCAAATACGATGTTTTAACGATAGTCGGGGATGCAACAGAGAAGTCAACCCTGGAAGAGGCAGAAGCGAGCAGAGCAAATGCACTCATCGCTACCACTTCGGACGATGCTGCTAATTTGATGATGTGTCTAACGGCAAAAGGGTTGGGCACAAAAAGAACCGTTGCAGTGGTGAATCAGGAAGAGCACGTGGAGATGTTCAAGGAAGCGGACATCTTTCTGTTTGAAAATCCTGACATGACCGTTGCGAGTCACCTCTATTTTTCGGTGAAACGCCCGAAAATAAAAGATTTTCTTACGGTAAGTGGAGGAAAAGCGGAGATATTCGAGGTTGTTGTGTCTGATAAATCGCGTGTTGCGGGGCAGAAGCTATCAAAGTTGCGTATAAAAGATGGGATAATCGTAGCGATAGAACGAAACGGTGATATAATACTGCCAAAAGGCGATACAGTCATCGAAACACATGACCACATCACCATCTTTGCGAAGGCGAAGGAAGTGGAGAAGATAAGTTCCATGTTTGCGCCGTAATCACCATAGTTTCACATTTCACTCT
>JAODGF010000107.1 GCA_025464645.1 Methanosarcinales archaeon | reverse complement strand
GTCAAGAGGTTTGTGTTTTAGAAAGGGGAAGATATACCCCCATAAACCCTTCGTAAGCTCTGAAGCCCTCGATAATGCCACATATCCTGGTTCATCCTCAAAAGATAAAGCTTTTATGACCTCAGCCATAGGCATAGACAATTGCTTTTCTTCCATCCCAATAAGAATATCTGCGATACAGGATGCGATATACCTGTTATACTGTGGATAATAATCTTCGAAATTAGGAAGGTGCGCTATCCTCTGATTATCAACGATTATAAATGAGTTAACATGCTCCTTTAGCTTTTCCATCGAATGATATGCATTTATCAGCTCTTCTCTTTTTTCTCGCCTCTTCGCAGGCAAAACGCCAACAAGAAATATTTTTATGTTCAGCCCTGTCAGCGTTTCTGCTATATGGAGTGTTGTATTGCGAACACCAAGTGCGGAGAACAAAAATGCAAATTCGATGCCCTTTTCTTTCTTTACCGTCGTTGCAATTTTATCCTCCTTATCGCGCTCTTTTCCCGACTCGGGCTTGATAACCATTGGCTTGGTTCTTCTCACCTCTTTATATTCCAGTAAAGCATTGAGAATTGCTCTCCCGGCGTTTCCTATTCCGATGAATAGGCGTGTCATATCACTCTTCTTTTGCTATTATTTTTAATTGCTTGTATGCCACATATATATTTTTGATGAAAAAGCGAAGTCTGGTTACATTGATGACATTAATGCTAACGGTGATTATATTCAGCATCCTCTCTTTTTCCACACCCGCGGCAGGGTCAGATGAGCAGAAGAGGGAGTTACTTGAAGAGATAATATCAGTGGATAAGCCCGAATTGTTTGACGATTATAGTGAGTTATATCTTGCAAAGGTGAAGACACAAGCAGTAATACAGGGTATGGAAGGCTGGGAGGTAACCTGGAGTACAAAGGAGTGGGTAGATATATTTCTTGGCATTATTGATGATTTTGAAGCGATGACGAATTTAAGCAAAAGTGCTGTGCCCTCAGACCACATGGAAGCGATTGAAATCGCAGACAATGTGGAGATAAATGCGCTCAGGGGATACGACATATCGGAAATACCCCTGCTCACAGAGCTTGCACTTGAACGGTTTTACAGGCGCGAGGGTAAATTCTTTGAGGATATTTCAAGGAACGAGAAAGAGACAAAGCTAAAGATCGAATATGAGAAGATAAGTTCAAGTACATATAAAAAAGGTGGCGTATATACGCTGAGCGACGCAAGCAGGATGGAGTTCGAGTCGCGGAGAGACGAATGGGTATATAAAAGAGACATGAGAAAGGCATCGGGATTCATTGACGAAGCGAGTTCACATCTTGATAAAGCCAAGAATCCTGCTTCAGAAATCGTTGGTGCTGCTTTTATGGAGATAATAAAAGCGAAGGATTCGTTTGAGAAAGCGAAGAAAATATACGAGAAGCATGAGGATAAAGAACTGGAGAATGTAAAGTGGATTGAAGATGAGATAAAAAGCGTTTATCACAGGTTGATGCTTGACACGCTTAGGATGGTAGCAATTTATCTTCTTATCCTTTCTCTTTTTACCTTTATAATATGGATGGATTTCAAAAGATGGAGTGAGGAGTTGGATGACACGAGGTTGGGAGAAGAGCTTGTTGTTTAAGATTGCAATTGGAGCTGTTGTACTCTTTACTCTTTTGTGCTGTGTGCAGAGTGCAAGTGCAGCAGGGATAGAAGTATCTCGCAGTAGTATAGCCGTGAGCTTTTTATTTGATAAACCGATAGGGTATGAGGGTTATTCAAAAGATGAATATTTTACGATTACCAATTCAGGAAATGACACGTTAAATATAGATTCTGTCAGCGGAGAGATAATAAAGATTACACCATACCCTTCTATCATCTCGCCCAGAAAAACAGAATCTATAAGGCTTACGATATGGGCATCATCATATGCTGAAGAGAAAACTTATACCGAACAGGTCCACATAAAAAAAGAGGGAGAAACGGTCTCTACTGTCACCGTCTTCATAGAGATAACATATTGTGCAAAGGTAGAGGTATCTCCTTCTTCAATCGATTTTGGAGTGGTTCATCGTACCGACAATCCATCTAAGACCGTTAGAATTAGTGAGAGATACGGGTATAAAGACGTAACGATTAACCTCGAACGAAGCGGAAATAGTTGGGTTAGATGCCCTGCGAGCATCCAGGTCCCCAGGGGAAAATATAAAGACATCTCTTTTCAGCTTAAACCCGGAACTCCGGATCGTAACGAATATTCATGGACTTTCTCATTGTCAACTACCGCGAGCCATACTGAGATAAGTCATAGCTCGATATATATCGGGGCATACATACTAATGCCACCGAAGCTTGGCAAACTTTACGATGAAGACCTGGAAATAAAGTTCGATAAGCCAAAAGGGACTGTTCGCAACTACGATAGATACATAGATGTGCGAGTGAGAAATGAAGGTGATGAGACCATGTATTTCAACAGCAGAATTGCAGAACATCCAAGCAGAATAACTATTGGGATAGTTAATCCTTCTGGATCGGTTTCTGGAAAGAGCAGTGAAAACATTAGGCTTCATATTGTTGCACCATACGATGCACCTGAAGGAACATATCATGGAGAGTTGCACGTCGATGCCGGCGAAGCTGGGCAAGGATATGTGGACATAACCATAAAAATAATATGGCCGGTTGGTCTCACCATCTCCTCATCTTCTCCTTATTTCAATCCTTCTCCTCTTTCTATTGATTTCGGGTCATTAGCGCTGAAAGAGCGCGGCTATGAGAAGAAAAGCGTAAATATAACCTTAACTGAGCGTTATGGGTATAAACCGGTGCGGAATGTACGCATTTCTACGCGTGGCGAATACGCGAAATGGTTACACGATGATAAGGACTTCTATGAAATCCCACCAGGTGGTTCGAGGAATTTTACGCTTAAAATAGAACCCGGATTGGAGGCAGTGCCTAAGAGTTATTCGTGGCAGTATGATATAAGTGCATCGGGAATAAGTAGAAAGAGAATAGAAGTAAAGGCGAATATAGTGCCGATGAATATCCCGGAGATGATAGAATATTTGAAATCATTTAGAGAGAGCATCCTTTATAAGAGTTATCCATCATCAGAAATTATAATATCTAATGGTGTGGAGCTGCTGGAGGTGGTACAGAGAAGCGAAATAGGTGCAGAGGACTGGAGGAGAATACCTGTTTTGATGAAGGGTACGCTCTCTCTGCTCTCATCGCTGAATGACGGTATCATATTTAGTGAAGAGACAAACTATGGAAAATCAGTGGAGAACTTAGTGAGTGCCTCGGTGTCTGCATCCACGATAGAGTCGAATTCTGTGCTGAACAAGCAGGATATATCAGGATATGCAAGGGATATTTCCACGGGTGCGGATAAGACAACGGAAGAGGTGTTGATTGACGAGGCGAAAAAGCTTGAATTACGAGGCTGGAATATAAAGAAAGCAGTGGAACACGCAATAGCAATGGACGACATAAGCGGATTAAAAGATGAGGAAAATGTGCTTGAATCTGCTCTTTCTTATCAATATGCCGCTACGATTTATGGTCTGCTCGACAATAAAGAGAAGAGATTGGAATGCAACTATGAAGAATCTTTGCTCATGGATATGCATGATGAACTGGTAAGTGATGCAACAGACCTGCGTATCAAAGCTGAAGGTTACATATCGAATAGCAAGGAGAATGACCTTGTTAGAATCGGAGGCGTATATCTGCTTCTAAATCCTTATAAATATGATACGTTCTCTGCGAACTATGGCTCGGCGAAGGCAAACCTGGAGGATGCATCAAGTAAGTATAAGGTCGCAGGTGAGTTGCTTATGTCCGAGGATACAAGAGCGGATTTGAATGAATTAAGAGATGAATGGAGCCGTGTATTATCTATGTTCTTCCTTGCGTGCATTCTGTATGGCGTGGCGTTTATCTATACAATAAACCGGATCGTGATGGGCACGGTGGCATATATGAGAGACACGTATGAGCGAGAGGTAGGGGATATTGTGGTTACGTAGCGGGTAATTGCAGCTTTTTAAACTGACAAAAGTTTTCATATCCTATTATAATAAGCAAAAGATGTGCACTAACATTGAGCTAAGAGTTGTTGAAAACCCGGAGTCAACTTATCGTGTGCATTTACTGGATACAGATGCAGAATGCGAATTCAGGTTCCATCCAGACCTCGCGGAAAGACAGGAACTCCGAGATATAATGAAAGCCATCAGCCGTGGAGATTCCGGAGAGGAGTTTGTACGCAGATTGAAGGATTACGGGACCAAACTGTACAGGCTCCTTTTCGGTGGCGCGGTGGGCGAAGAATTTAGAAGATTGAGCCAAACTGGATTTCGTCTGTGGCTGCATCTGCCCCCGGGTCTCGAAGCGCTACCATGGGAGTACCTCGCATACGAAGGAGAATTTCTATTTAAAGGCAGAGCGAACTTCCTTATTCGGACACCGTCCACGGAAAGGGAAGGAGTATCGTTACAAAAGATTTCACTACCGCTACGGCTTCTTGTAATTATATCCAACCCGCCCGACCTCCCAGAGGCGAATACGCTTGATGTGGTGAGAGAGAAGCGATTGATAAAGGATGCGCTGAAACCGCTCAAAGACGAAGGCAGGCTTACCATAAAGTGGGAAGATGAAGCTTCTCTGGAACGGATACACGATGCCTTGATTGCGTTCAATCCTCATATCATCCATTATACAGGTCATGGCGGCTTCGATGAAGAGAAGGGAGGTGTGCTTCTTCTTGAGGATGGCAATGACAAATCACTGAACGTCAGTGGTACAGAGCTTGCAGAGCGTATCGCGAATAGGGCTGTCCGGCTCGTTGTGTTAAACGGCTGTCAAACAGCAAAGACAAAAACCTCGGATTCTTTCTCCAGTGTTGCCGGCGCACTGGTTAAAAAAGGTATACCCGCGGTTATTGCTATGCAGCAGAGCATACGCGATGACTCAGCGGCTATTTTCGCATCACGATTTTATAAAGCACTTGCAAGCGGTCAGTCTGTGGATGTCGCGCTTGGCGAAGCACGTATTTCTATGAGCTCGCCCAGACGGACGATAGAGAACCCGGAGCCACACAGCCTCGTTGATTGGGGTATTCCAGTGTTAATCACTTCAGCGCATGATTTAAATCTGTTCACGCTTGACGAGACCGCGCCAGCGCCTGTACCTCCTGCACCAGGAGGTTTCAGCAAGATAAACCTGCCGAATCCGGGCGATATATTTGTGGGTCGGCTGATAGAGCAAAGAGAGATTGAGCGTGCCCTCCGGGGCGGAGCTGCGCGCTGTATATTGATTCTGGGTCCGGGCGGCATAGGTAAGTCAAGCCTTGCCGCACGTGCAGTTGAGTGTAATGAAGAGCACTTCCACGCGGTTCTTACCATTGGATGTACGTCTGTTCCCACCGCGGAGCAGATAATGCTTGAAATCAACGAGTTTCTCAAACTAAACGGAAATAAGATGTTTGATCAGGTGATGGAGAATGCACGCCTTGGGGTCAGGCAGAAAATAGAGTTTCTGCCACAAGCACTGAACACCTCGCGCTACCTCATCATCTTTGACGGTTTTGAGGAGCTGCTCGATGTGACAGTAGAGCCGCATGTGGTAAAGGACGAACTTGTCAGGTATCTCCTTGAAACGCTTACC
>JAODGF010000106.1 GCA_025464645.1 Methanosarcinales archaeon | reverse complement strand
TTTATTGCATTGCATGGGTTAATGCACATCCTGGCTACGACACTGCCTGCTCTGTCGCCGTTAGTAAAAGCTGAGTTTCAACTAACGAACACCGCGGTAGGTGTGCTTTCTTTTGCCTTCGCGGCTGCTATCGGGGTGGGGAGCATATTCTCAGGTATGCTATCGGACAGATATGATGGAATAAGGCTGATAAGCCTGGGTTTCTTCTCCACTGCCACTCTCTCCGGTTTTCTATTCCTTTCTTACGATTTCCTATCGCTTACACTAACATTCATTGCTATGGGCTTCTTTCTCAGTTTCTATCACCCCTCTGCTCTGTCCTACATCGCAAATTCATTCAAGATCAGACGAGGTAAGGTATTTGGAGTACATGAGACAGGAGGGAGCATAGGGATTGCCATAACTCCGCTAATAGCTGCGTTAATCAGTTTTTATGCAGAGTGGCGTTTCGTTTACTTATTCTGGGCATTTCCAACCGTTTTTTTCGCATTTATGCTCCTCAAGCTGATGAAGAATCGAGATTTTTTCTCCAATGCTAATGACATAAAATTAAGCGTTTTTATTAAGCAAATCATAAGCACAGGTTCGATAAGAAGGATATACGTAATAGAAGGACTATTTGGGTTTGTTTTCGGCGGGTCTTTGACTTTCATACCTATCTTTCTTAACGAGGCAAAAGGATTGAGTCCCGACCTTGCTGTGCTGCTAACATGTGTGTTTACAGGAGGAGGAGCAATAGGCAAATTTGTTGGTGGACATTTTTCTGACCTCATTGGAGGGCGAAAAGTAATGGCTTATGGTTTTTTCCTCACTGCGCCTTTATTTTTCAGCGTTCCTTTTCTACCTCTTTTGTGGGCTATTCTGGCATTGGCACTTGCAGGCTTGATTTTCCCAACCATTCTGCCTGCGATAATAACCACGATAGGCAAAAAAGTCCCACCGTCAAGAACCGGAATAGCGTTTGGACTGATGATGTTCGCAGGGTTCGGCTTTGGGTCCACTTCTCGTCCGCTTCTTGGTTTGATAAGCGACAGTTTTGGTATCTCAACGGTCTTCTATCCAATAGTAATTGCTGTTTTGATTGGTGGATTCTTGAACGTTTGCATGCCGCTGAGACAGGGATGCAGAGATGCGAGATAGATTCCAGTTTTTCTCTCGCAGGATGCCAAAAGCCTCTTTCTCTCTACGTCCACCGCACTTTTCGACAATAGCATCATAAAGTTTCATTTTTTTCCTCATTTCCTCCTTTTCGCGCTTATCCTCCGTTATGGCGTATCTCGTTGCGAGGATCGCGGCTTCTATCACGGCATTAAGCCCGCGGTTTATCGCTTTCACCTCTTTTCTGTTTATTTTTACTGCAATGGGTGTGAGTTGAAAGAGAAAATTTCCGCTCCTTTTTTCGATAAGAGCACAGTCGAAAATTATCCATGATTTCGCTTCTTTTAGTACCGGGAAGCCGTGAAAAATGGAGAAATGAACTTCGTTTAGACGTTCAAATGCCGCTTTCACAAATAAGACGGCGTCATCAGTCACATTAACCGCTAATTTGTTCGTTTCCAGCACGTTAGAAAGCGTTCTTGAACCTTCGTATAGCTTTACAAAATATTTATTCTCGTCGTTCGTTACCGTTATTACACCAATGGGAGCTGCATCAGGCTCTCCAGCCCCTGACTTCGTTGTAACTATTACTTCCGAGATGCCCTCGTCTATTCCCGCTTCTTTCAGGTTCATTTTGGATTTGTTTGTTATATTTTTTGAATTTATTCTCGGAATGACTATAATTATAGATATGGCAACAGAAAAGGTAAAAATCTTGATTGCGCTTACGCCTTCGGAATCGAAGAGGCTGATTGCGAAAGGCGTAAAGAATCTGGAAGAAGTGCAGCGAGCGCTGAAGCACGGAACCATCATAATAGGACTGGGGACTACAAACGCTTATGTAGCCGAGGAGATTCTGAATGAGCTGCCTAATATTGGAGCAAAGAGCGAAAAAAAGATTGATAGGCAGAGATACGTAGCGGGTGTCATAACGGAGGAAGGTACTTGTGTTGTCGCGAAAGAAGAGCGGGAAAAGGATGTGATAATAAAAAATGGCGAGATAAGCGATGAGAGCATAGAAAAAGCAATAGAGGGGTTATCTGCGGAAGATGTGTTCATAAAGGGAGCAAATGCGTTGGATGCTGCGGGAAACGCAGGCATATTCCTGGCACATCCCACCGGTGGCACGATAGGTTCTGCACTCGGAACGGTGATGGCGAGAGGCGTTAATTTCATCATCCCCGTGGGCATTGAGAAGACAATACCTTATTCTATTACAGAGGCTGCAAAACGAGTAGGAAAGGAGAGATTCTTTAAATCGGTGGGTAAGCCCGTGGGGTTGATGCCAGTACATGGAAAGGTAATCACCGAGATAGAAGCTTTGAGAATATTAGGGGCTGAGGATGCTTTTCCCATGGGTGCAGGTGGTGTGGCTAAAGGCGAGGGTTCTGCCGTTATATGCGCTGAGGGTAATGTGGCGAAGTTGGAGGAGTTAATGACACTTATAGCAGAAATAAAGGGAGAAACACAGGTTAAAGTGGCGCGTGTGGAGTGCGTGTAACCAGTAATGGGCCCGATGCGATTCGAACGCATGACCTCCGCCTCGTCAAGGCGACGTCATTCCAACTAGACCACGGGCCCACACCGTTCTTTATTTTATAATTACAAGAGCATGCTTATAAAAATAGAAGGAAAGCTATACTTTATATACAATGGAAAAAGCGAAAAATTACGATTTAATTGTTGTTGGTGCAGGTCCTGCTGGGATGACTGCCGGAATGTATGGCGTGAGGAGCGGATTGGAAACATTAGTGATCGAGAAGGGGATATGCGGTGGATTATCAAATGAGGCGCCTGAGATAGAGAACTATCCGGGATTCAAAAAGGTGAGGGGAATGGAGTTGGCGGAGAAGATGAAAGAACAAGCGTCAGGATATGTAGAGATAAGAGAGCTGGAAAAGGTGGAAAAAATAAAGTGGAGTGTAAAGAATCTGGAGGTTTCTACTGAAAAAGGCTCTTATCTCACACGCGCGGCAGTGATAAGCACAGGAACCAAACACAGGCGGTTAGGCGTAAAAGGTGAGGATGAATTCCTTGGAAGAGGCATATCTTATTGTGCCACCTGTGATGGCTTTTTCTTCAGGGATAAGCCCGTATTAGTGGTAGGAGGTGGAGACTCAGCAGTTAGAGAAGCTTTGTATCTGAAAAATATCGGCTGTGAAGTAACGCTGGTTCATAGGAGGGGGAAGCTTCGGGCAGAACCGTATTTACAAAAAAATCTGGAGCACGCGGGTGTGCATATTATCTGGAATTCAGTGGTGAGAGAGATAAGAGGGGATAAAAAAGTGAGAAGCGTTGTCAGGTTTGATAAGGATAGGGAAATTGAGGATGAGCTGTTAGTAGAAGGTGTGTTTATAGCCATCGGCGAAGAACCTGTTAATGACCTGGCAGTGCAAATGGGCATAGCAATGGACAGAAACGGCTACATAATCACGGATAAAAATCAGAGAACGTCCCTCGAGCGGGTATACGCGGCAGGGGACATAACAGGAGGCGTGAGACAGATAGTGGTTGCATGTGCAGAAGGCGCTATCGCTGCTACCTCTGCATATAATGATCTGCTGGAAAACAGATAAGCGAAAATAAAATGGAACTAAGGGAAATAGGGATTGATGAAGCAGGTAAAGGACCGGTAATAGGGTCTTTGTTTGTTGCAGGGGTTTTGAATTTTGAGGGGCTGGAAGAGATTGGGGTAAAAGATTCGAAGCGGTTGAGTCCAAAGAAGCGAGAATACCTGGCGAAACTTATAGAAGAAGCGACTGAAGTTCATCTCGTGGTGATGACTGCAAGCGAGATAGACGAGGGGAGAAAAACGCATACTCTAAATGAGATCATGGTTGATCTTTTCTCAGCGGTGATTATGCATTTTCAGCCAGATAAGGCTTTTGTTGATGCGGCGGATGTCAATCCGGATAGATTTGCGGCGAATCTAAAATCGTGCTTTAATAAGGAAGAAGCAGAAAGGGAAATCGAAATAATTTCTGAATCTAAAGCAGATGAACGTTATCCAGTGGTCAGCGCTGCATCAATAGTTGCAAAAGTGCATCGAGATAGGTCAATAAGGCAGCTCGAGGCGGAGATAGGAGTAGAAATAGGTAGCGGATATCCCGCAGACCCGAAAACCATTCAATTCCTGAAGAGATTACTGAAAGAAAAGGAGGATATTCCGCCTTACGTGAGGCGCTCCTGGAAGACAGTCGAAAGGAATCTTTAATTTATATATACCCAACCTTAACAAAATAAACATAAAATGGTAGCCCTGAAAAGGGATAAAGAAGAGAAGGGGGATAAGAAGAAAGGGAAAAACAAGGCTGCTGGTAAAGAAGAGATAAAAGAATGCCCTGAGTGCGGCTCTAAGAGTTTAGTACGAGATTATGGTAAGGCGGAGATTTTTTGTGCGGATTGCGGGCTGGTAATATCGGAAAACATCGTTGACCTTGGTCCTGAGTGGCGTGCCTTTGATTCTGAACAGATGTCCAGGAGGGCGAGGGTCGGAGCACCGATGACATATCGAATACACGATAAAGGGCTGAGTACAGTTGTCACCTGGGGTTCGCAGAGTCAAGGGCAAAGATTAAAGAAATGGCAACAGCGGACGCATATTGCGAATACAACCGAAAGGAGCTTCATTTTTGCACTTTCTGAAATAGACCGGATGGCGTGTGCGCTTCGATTACCGGTAAATATCAGAGAAGCGGCGTCTATGTTATACCGAAAAGCGATGAAGAAACGTTTGATCCGAGGTCGAAGCATAGAAGGTATTACTTCTGCTCTCTTATACATTACTTGTAGACAGTATGGTGTACCACGCACACTGGAAGAGGTGAGAGAAATATCAAGAGTTGAACAAAAGGAGATAAGTAGGGCATATCGCTTCCTTTTACGGGAACTCAACTTGAAAGTTTCGCCTGCTTCTCCTATTGATTTCGTGCCTCGCTTCTGCTCCCTGCTTGATTTGGGCGGTGATATTAGGTCAAAAGCAATAGAGATAATAAAGAAGGCGACGGAAGCGGAACTGACCAACGGGCGTGGACCGATAGGGATAGCGGCTGCTGCTATTTACATCGCTGCGATTTTGAGCGGTGAGCATCGCACACAGAAGGAAGTATCTGACGTTACGGGTGTGACCGAGGTTACGATACGGAACCGGTATAAAGAATTATCAGAGCAGTTAGAGATAGACGTGCTTTTATAGCGGTTTAGATAGTTAGCGGTTTAGCGGCTTGGAATTTATTTTGGAGTAGAAGGAGGACTGCATTTTTGAAAGTTCTTTTGAAGATAGATCACTAAAGTGGTCTTCTTGAATAAAACCCAACTTATACCTTGACTTTCGGAAAATACTTACCGGATTAGATAAAGAAGAGACAGAGTCCACCGCAGGTATCTCTACGCTGCGCCGCTGGCGCTGCACCATCTACGTCATTACCTTGAACCGGGCGTTAGATCCGAGAAGCAAAGGGGAATAAGAAGATGGTATGAAAGAACCCTTCTTCCCTACCTCTTGGGGATTGCACCGGAAAAACTCACGAGCCAGGCTTTTTGGGACCACATGGAATATCTGGGCGGGGGAGAGATTGAGTGGATTGAAAAGGAACTCAGCTCC
>JAODGF010000105.1 GCA_025464645.1 Methanosarcinales archaeon | reverse complement strand
CCGGGATTTATCCGCTCCGGCGAGTAACCTATTTTGAAATCAGTGCCGCACTTCATTCTTGATTCCCGTTCTAAAATTGGCTTCACTATCTCTTCCGTAACGCCGGAATAGACCGTGGACTCCAGAACTACAACAGCTCCTTTCTTAAGATTTCTACCAACAATCTCCGCGGCTGATTTTACAAAAGATAAATCCGGCTCCTTTGACTTTGTTACTGGCGTTGGCACGCATATTAAAACGAAATCCGCATGGTTTATTTTCGATAGGTCAGCGGTGAATTCTATGCTGTCTTCGTTGTTTAAACTTTCTACCTTCTCTTCGTCTATGTCGAAGCCTATCACTTTCAGGTGCTTGGAGAACGCTTCTGCTAATGGTAAGCCTACGTATCCCAAGCCAACGATGCATACGGTTTTGTCTTTCATGGATAACTCATCCCTCACTTATATACCTCCTTTCTATGCTCGAACTTATGCAGAATTATCAAATCATCTCTGAGTTCATATAGTATTCTAAAAGGAGGAATTTGAACACTTCTAAGCCCAAAAAGGTCGTATCTCAATGGCTTTCCCACCCCGGGATTATCCCTTATCTTCTTTATCATCTTCTTTATTCTATTTTGGATCTTCTTGTCCTTCACTTTCTTCATATCTCTTTTGAACTCCTCTGTATAGATTACTTTCATTTCCAGATTTCATCAAGCTCATCAACATCTTTCAATTCGTAAACTCTGCCTTCTTCAACATCCTTCTTAGATCTTCTCAGCCCTTCCATTAACTCCTTATCATTCATTATTTCAATCGTCTCTATTACCTCTTCGAGCTCCTCTTTCAATTTGACTAATGTATTAAAAACATCATGGCTTATGGTTAATTCCCCTTTCATTATTGCTTTTACTTCTGCCATTTTTATCACCAGTAATCTTACCTTTGGCTAGATATAAATATAACTTTTTCTTTCTTATGCTATTAATCTCTCTCTAATGTCAACGTTCTCTTGTTTGTGAGCAGTTGCCAGAAAATAGGCTTATATCCTCTTTATCCAGCCTTTACCCTCATACGCCGTTCTCAGAATCGCAGACGAGATTACCAGAATCAAACCCACAATAAGCACCTCCTTATCCGCAATGCCATACCAATCGCGGCTGTAATTGAAGATTCCAATAAAATCTCTACGTGGATATGGGCCAAAAGGAAAGGATATGCAGGATTGGCAATTAACGCATCCTCAAACATGTGCGCAGCAAAACCTATACTGGCGAATAAGAAAGAATCTGCAAGTCTAATGCCAGCAGGATGCAATAACAACGCCACTGATACCGCATACACCAGCAACACCGCTATATTATGGAAAATAACCATGTGAAATTGGTCTCCCATATATCAACACAGTTATTCCGATCTTCTTTAGCACCGCATCTGCAACAATATCAACATCCGGTGCATACGCACTGGCTGATGATCCATGAGTAATCTCTTCCTGTGAACCTGTAATAGACCATACCAGCCATTATTGCAATTGCAGTTGAGTATATCCCGTGCTTGAAGAGCATATTACATTACCTCTTACCTATCCTTTTACATTCACCCACAGATGGAGTGCCCGATACGGCTCTTCCTTACCTTCTTCTCCGTAAACACTTTTTCTAAAAGGGTTTTTGTATAGTAAGAATTCCAATTTTTGATTTTCACCTGCTCTTCTCGTATAAAATTCAGTGAACTTCTCGCCTTCCTTCGGCGTTATTATCGCATAAACGGTCATAGAGATTGCGAGCACGATGGCTATAACGAGGATAACGGACAAAATCCGGTCAAGCTTCGTATCATTAGCCTTAAACGATTCCTTTATACTCTCGAATAAAGTCCCGAGGTCAACACTAAATCTATCCGCTTCCGGAATCCTGCTTCTTCTTGCATACGCACACAAGGCAAGCGAAATCGTGAATGCTGAAAGAACAATAAGAATAGGCGATAACCGAATCCCAAAAGGTGTGTAGTTCAATGCCAAGCCCAATAGGGGGAGTGATTGCAATACTCAATCCAAAACTGAGTGCTATTCGCTCTATCGCATCCAAATCGTCTTTTCGCGGGAATAATGCAGCGATTAAAGAGTAGCCGGGAAGAAAAAGCACTAAGGGAAGACCGAGGATAATTCTTATTGGCGAAATTTCGTTTAGGGGTGGGATTAGGACAAAAGGTATGCATAAAAGGGTGAAGAGGATTACGAGTGCGAGGTCTTTTGGGAAATGCTTGAGCATTGTCTCAATTTTCATGGTATCATTCCTTTTTAACCACAGATTACACTGATTTATTTTTCGTCATAAAAGCATTTGCTAAAGGCAAGCCTATGTGTAGCCTAAGCCGAGGATGCGAACGATTTCGTTTTTCATTCTTTAGAACTCCGCACTTTTCTCTACGCCCTCCCAATTATCTACAAACCACTCATGCACTTTCTTCAATCCATCCTCGAATTCCATCTGCGACGCTTGCGCAGCGTTTTTCTCTTCTTTTTGTTTCCTTAGTAAAGGTTTCTTTTTAAAAGAAAAGTTTGTCTTCACATCCAAATCTCTTCTTTCTACATATTTAATCCCCGCTTCATTACTTACGAGCTCATTCACCCTATTCGCCATATCTATAACCCTGTGCTCCTTACCAGAACCGAGATTTATAGCTTCTCCAACGGCTGCTTCTTTTATCCCCATTGCTGCTTTCATTCTTCAGTAAAGGTTTCTTTGTAAAAGAAAAGTTTGTGTATGCAGACTGATTGAGATGTCATGCTCCTCAAATGGCATCTTTGAATCCAGTTCGTAAACACCACATCCCGAAGAGGAATATACAAATCTTTTCACGTTCACGAGGTTTGCGTATTGCGATACTTTTAGCGTTCCTATCCCGTTCACCATCAAATCCGTCTCGGGATTGTCCACGGAGTTCTGGTTTGCGAAATGTGCCGCCAGATGGAATACATAGTCGGATTTCTCTTTGAATACTCGTTTCAGCATCTCGTCATCTGAGACGCTTCCCTTTACAAATACGATATTCTTCGCTTTTGGTATATTCCACTCGTATGCACTCGATAAATCATCTAAGATTATCACTTTCTCGGCATTCAATTCCGCTAACTTCTTGCATAAATTGCTTCCAATTGCTCCTGCGCCACCGGTGACCAATACAATTTTTCCTTCGTATTCATTACCGACTTCCATTTTTTATTGCATACCCCCCTTTGCCTTTATTTCTTTTATTTCTTTCTTTAGTAAAGGTTTCTTTGTAAAAGAAAAGTTTCGCACCGTCTGTTACCAATACAACTTTTCCCTCATATTCGTTTTCTATATCCATTTTTTATTTCTCCTTTTGTATCTATTCCGGTTTTTTAACTCTTTCTCTTTTGATAAAAATGTGATTTTGAACAGTTCTGGTTCCTAATGAAGAAACATGCTGTTAAAAATCGTTAAAAACCGAAAATCATTACTAAAATCCATAGTTTCACATTTCACTCTCGCATAGAAACCCCCTATTCAGTCTTTCAATCTCCATTAACACCGCTTCTACATCATGATTCCCCCTTCTTCTAATCCTA
>JAODGF010000104.1 GCA_025464645.1 Methanosarcinales archaeon | reverse complement strand
ATAGAACTACGCAAGGTATCTATATTTATATTCCCCATCTATATAAATTCATGCCACATGGCGAGCCATCTCCTTTCGAGACCCTGCATTATTCGAGGCCTTTTCAGGTTATTTTTTAAATTTTAAAGAACATGTAATGAATGAAACATGAATATCACAGATATTTTATTTAATAACGGACAATTGAACTGGGATGCCATCAGTACAATAAGCAATATCATTCTTGTCGCTGCTCTGGTTTTTGTAACCTGGCGGTACGCCCGGCAAGTTAGAAGACAAACGATATTAATGGAAAAAGACAGGATGAGAAATAAGATTTTAGAGGAAATCCAGGATGTTTTGACTCCTACCATAAATCACCTAAAAAAAGAAATTGGAGCAATCAAAAAGAACGAAATATTTTGGTCTAAGCGAAGGGGAGTAGGGGAATTTGGACCTGGGTATGGTGGAGAGGAGACTATAAAACGTTTAGTCAACGCAAGTAGTGCGATTTTTAAGGATATAATTCACAAAGATACTGACTTAGAAAGTAAATTTATTTTTCACGATAAACTTCGCGAGGAACTAAATGAACGGTATGCTGAAGTTGAAAAAGAGGTTAGAACTCAGAAATTTGAAGAACGCTTAGAAAATATTTTAAATAAGTTTTACCAATCGAAAAGAGAAGAAGCTTATGAAAGAAATTTACCGGAAAACGCCTATAAATTAACAGATGATGAGCGAAAAATGATTTTTTGGTGGATTATTAATAAAAAGGACCCAAAGAGAAGTCCAAATACCCTTGAACCCCATATCGATTTTTGGGAGGAATATAAAGACGAATTACTGGATTTTAGAAATACACCACGTGTTAAAGAACTCGATAAAGAAATTGAGAATCTATTGAACCAGCTAAAAGAATTAGATAGCGACCTTTTAGATAAGATTAAAGAAAAAAGAGAAGAATATCGAAAAGAGTATCATTTTACTAAATATGAGATAGATCCTAAATTGAAGGAACATGAAGAGTGGTAGGGATGGCTCAAGAACAATGAACAAGGAAGAACTAAGAGCGAGAATAAGAGAAGAAAGAGAGAAAGAATGGATAAGAGACTCTTTGATGCTCAGAGATAAAAAGCCAGAAGATACACTGAAAACATTATTTGACCTTTGTGAATTTGCACAAAAGTTAGGCAGTAAAATTGACAAATGAGGCGAATAGAAGAAGTAATAAGGGATATTACGAAGATATTGGAAGAAGAAAAGGTAGATTACGTGATTGTTGGGGGAATAGCCGTAGCGGCTTGGGGCAATATACGCACAACAAGGGACATAGATACAATTTTGTACATAAATGCAAAAGATGCCGACACGCTTGAAGCAGCACTGAAGAAGGAGAAGTTCTCAATTCAAGCTGAAGATATAAGAGACGCATTAAAGGAGAGAAGTCATTTCACGATATTTGATGAGTTATCTGAATATTATATAGATGCCAAGGGTATTTACGGCGAGAATGACCGGCTAACGCTGGAAAGGAGAAGAAGAGTAAGTTTGGCGGATTTTGCGTTTTTTGTCGCTTCGCCTGAGGATACGGTTGCGAACAAACTGCTATTTGGAAGTGAGCAGGACGTGAAAGATGCCGAAGGTATTTATGCTCGACAATTTGAAAATCTGGACATGGCGTACTTAGAGAAGAGGTGCAAGAAATTAGGGGTCTACGAGGAGTTTTTGGCGATGAAAAGAAGATTGGAAAGATATTTAGTGGACTATGAAAATGGGGATTGAACCGCTTGCCCTCGACATCTCCGTGGCTTTTTCCCTCGAAGAGGAGATTTCTACCTTAACCCAATCGTCGCATCTTCAACATCCAACCCTCTCCATTTTACCGTAAACCCAAGTTCTGCCAAAACTTCATCGGGATTTGGTAGGCCAATATCCTCAATAAATCTCCTTGCTTCCACATACAACTTTATATTTTTAGAAGCGAGTTTTTCCTTCACTTTGCTCAACAACTCCTTTTTAACCACTACCTCTTTAAACACCACATAATCCCGGTTATTCAAACACGCTCTTACCGCTTCTTTACTCACATTATACCGCATGGCAATATCCTTAAGGGGGATTATGTCGCCCTCAAGTTCTATCTGCGTCCCCCTAAACTTCAAATTTTCCATCTGCTTCTCTATCTCTTCTCTCTCAACCTTCGCCAGATACCGGAGCACATCACCAACCGGAACCTTTCTGGAGTACAGTATCAAGGGCTGATTAAGACTCAACTCAAAATTTAGTGCATTAAAGCATGCGAGGTTCCTATCAATCGCCACTAACATCTTGAACGGCACAGCTCTGAGTTTTGACAACTTCCTTTTTAGGTATTCCTCNNTTTCTATCCCCATCTCCTTATGTTTGAACTTAAAATCCGGTATGAACACGCCTTTGCCTTCCGTGAAAACCGCATCCGGCTCCCTTACCAATTCCCAGCTCTTCGATGCCGGCGAGGCTAAGAACTCATTATAAAACCGTTCTTCAATGCTGCTATCAAACGTAGCTTCTTCTCTCTTCAATTCTCCACTCATCAACAAATCTCTATCACGGCGGCTGTCCATCACAAAATGATAAATCTTCGGTGTATCGCGTCTGACAACAATCTCGGCATCTATTTCCCATTCATCGCTATTGACGAGCACGGGAAGCAATTTTGCCAGCCCCGTGCCATACCGCTCACTCAATTTCAGCAACGATGAAGCACCTTCAACCCTCACCTTATTCCCCTCCGGGCTGTACATCAATCCAAGATATTTAATTGCGCGGAAGATCCATTTATAATTGCTTTTAAACGAGATGACCATACCCGTGGCTTTAAACAAAAGGGTTTGAGCAAGTGAAAGGTTATACAACTTTAACAGCTCTTCGGGAGTTAAAGCTGCAAAATCTTCCAATACAAGTTCGGATTCATGATCTGCCCACAAAGACTGCTCTAACTCCGCAACCGAAATGTTCAGGTTCTTTGCGACTTTTTCAATAACCTCTGCTCTTTCTTTTCCATTCGTGATTTTTTTGCTGCTCGCCGTCTCGAAAACAGCCCTTCTCGCCAACTTGGGTTCAATTGCGAACTTCGACTTGAAGATGCACCTCCGTTCCAGTAGCGTTCTCAAACCTCTTACAAGTTTGAAATTCAAGCCCTGTTCAAACTCAGCCATGATTTCATCTATTTCGCTCTTCTTTTTACCCTCGAAATGTCGGTAAAATTCTATAAGCTCTTCAGCCAGGTCCTGATGCTCCTCGTCTATCGCAGCGAAAACAGGGTATATCCTGCCCTTTTTCGTCTTCGTGATGAGCAATTCACCGGGCAACATTTTTTCTTCTTATTACTTTAAGAGCATTTTCGACAAAAAAAATACTGAACGTTTTATGTTTAAATTAATATCTAAAAATATTGTTCATTTCTTCGACAGAAGAGAAAGAACATCTCCAATTGGTTATTACTTCCTTTTTACGATTATAATTTATAAGGCGCTTATGGGAAAATAAATAAGGTGTCATCTGAGCTTTATTCGGGCTTTCGGGTTTGATTTTTCGGATTTGGAAAAAATAAAAAAGATTTCAGCAGAAATTTAGATGGACGAAATAAATGTGGCAATAACTTTTGATATTTTCATTCAGTTATTATCTTCCTTGTCACCTATAAACCTCAACCTCCGTAACAACACCTAACGGCTCCCAGCGGTGGTATCCCAATTCCTCTTGCCGTTTCTCTAACTGCTATAATCGCTAAAATTGTTATGGCACTTATAGCCGTTTCAATTTTCATCTCTCTCTCTTTTAGGTCTATTTTTTAACAAATAACATTTTTCCAATAACCACTTTTTAATGGGTTTAACACTCAATAAAATTCTTCACGCGACTTTCCAGATTGTCTGATTATGGATTTTAAGACAAAAATGGTAACTTCCTTATGCTTCCTGTCCATACACAACCATCGGAGTCTTTCTTTTTGAATGTTATGTGTTTTCTTGACCTCACTCGCTGAAATCCATTAGCTTCGAGGATTTTTATGACCTTAAGCTGTGATAGCGGGCGAAGTTTTTGCGCCACGGTAAACACCCCTTATCTTGACGGGAACGGAAGTCATGATTACTGAAGTTGAAATAATAGTCTCCCAATCAGGTTTTTGTGTATCTGGGTCTTCCATATACTCTTCGATTAAATCCACCATATTTTCTTTAACTTCTTCTTCGGTTCTTCCCTGCGTGGCTATGTCCAACACGGGACAAGATGCCACAAACCATTTTCCTTCTTTGCTTATGAGAACGGGAAAGGATATTATATCCATGGTTTATACTTTTGTTGTTAGGCATATTTAAACTTTGCCCTAAACTGAACTTCGCTTTAAATTTCAATATTTTCTCATCTGGGCATCTTAGCTTTCGCGCCTCTGCGCCTCCTTGATATTGCAATTTCAGTCGTCTTTTTTGATACGATTTCGTAAAGAACTGCGAGTTTTCCTTCTTTCTTTCGCAATATCCTACCTAATCGCTGCTTGTATTCTCTTTTACTACCGCTCCCACTCAATATAACACCAACCGAAGCTTCAGGAACATCAATGCCCTCTTCCAGAACCTTGGAGGTTACCACCGCCTTATATTTCCCCACCCGGAAGTTATTCAGGATTTCCGCACGCTCCTCTTTTTGAGTAGTATGCGTGATTGCAGGTATGAGGAACTCCTTTGAGATTGCATAGACTAAAGAATTATGCTCTGTGAATATTATTGTTCGTTCACCGAAATGGTTTTCCAGAATTTCAGAAAGCGCATTCAACTTCGA
>JAODGF010000013.1:280-22692 GCA_025464645.1 Methanosarcinales archaeon | reverse complement strand
CGGTGGAGGAAATGCACCATGTGCGGCTACTGGCACGAATCCGCAGACGTAACACAGTCGGACATTCTGGCTCAACTGGAACGAGCGTTTAGAAACAGCCCTGATGAAGATTTCATACTCAAGATTTTCACTTCCGGTAGTTTCCTCGATGAACGAGAGATATCGAGCGATACGAGAAAAGAGATAGCTAAGATGGTGAAAAAGAGGAAAATAAAGAAGCTAATAGTAGAGACGAGACCAGAATTTGTAAGCGCGGAAAAAATCGCGGACCTGGAAGTCGTTGAACATCTTGAGCTCGCTATCGGGTTAGAAACCGCAGATGATTTCATCCGCTCTAAATACATAAACAAAGGTTTTTCGTTTGAAGATTATAAGACAGCGGCGAAAATCGTGAACGAATCCGGGGCAACTGTAAAAACGTATCTCTTGCTTAAGCCCCCTTTTGTATCGGAAAAAAAGGCAATAGAAGACGTTATAAAATCCGCTGCACTTGTCTCTCCTTACAGTTCCACCATCTCGCTGAACTTATGCAATGTGCAGAAATACACACCGTTAGAAGATTTGTGGAGAAAGAGATATTACAGACCACCGTGGCTCTGGAGTGCTGTTGAGGCGATAAAAAAGATGAAGAAACAAGATGTCGCGGTCCTGTCAGACCCCGTGGGGGCGGGGCATAAAAGAGGACCACATAATTGTGGTAAGTGCGATACGAGGGTAACGGAAGCGATAAAGAAATTTAACGGAACACAGGACTTAAGCGTGTTAGAACGCCTCGAGGATTGCGAGTGTAAGGAAACGTGGCACGCAATGCTAAATTTTGATGATTTTCTGTTTGGAGCAAGTCTTTTTTAAGCATAAAGTTTTTGTATATTAGCGCAAACTGGAGCCGAAGTAATGAAGAATAGATATCTGAAAGGAATCAGCACAAATATACTTCTATTGGGCGTTGTCAGCTTCCTGAACGATTTAAGTAGTGAAATGATCATTCCGATTTTACCCTTGTTCATCACGGCGTTAGGCGGTGCAGGTGTGATTTTGGGGTTAATTGGTGGATTACAAGAGAGCATATCAAGCATATTAAAGGTTCTTTCTGGGTACTGGTCTGACAAAATAGGAAGGAGGAAGATATTTGTATCCTCTGGCTATCTGACTTCCGCGGGCTTCAAGTTGCTTCTGTCCCTCTCCACGATATGGCAGCACATATTAGTCTTCAGCAGTTTTGAACGCGTTGGCAAAGGACTGAGGACGGCACCAAGAGATGCAATTATCGCGGATTCCATGCCGGAAGCGAGAGGCAAGGGATTCGGAATACACCGGGCACTTGATACATCCGGTGCAATTGCCGGCTCGGTACTTGTTCTGCTTTTACTTTTGTTCTTCTGGCTCGAACTCGAGCAAATCGCATATCAAATCGGTTTTTACAAGTCAATCATATTCATAGCGGCGATAATCGCTTTTTTCTCCTTAGTCCCACTTTATTTTGTAAAAGAAGGAAAAAGAGAGCCACAGCAGATAAGATTACAGATAAGCCTGAAAGAACTGCCCGAACGCCTTAAGTTGTTCATTATGGTGGCTGCTCTCTTTGCGTTAGCCAATTTCACCTACATGTTTTTCATATTAAAGGCATGGGATGCTTTCATGCTAATTATACCCGTGAAGGAGTCAACGGCTCTCGTTATACTTTTATATATCCTCTTTAACTCATTTTATGCATTGCTTGCCATTCCTTTTGGCACGCTGTCAGACAGAATAGGGCGGAGGAAAGTACTTATTTTTGGCTACTTTCTGTTCTCAGTGACCTGCCTTGGATTTGCTCTTTTCGATTCACTCGCTGCATTTTTAGTTTTATTCCCCCTTTATGGCGTGGTATATGCGATGGTAGACGGGAACCAAAGGGCTTTTGTATCTGACTTATCCACAGAAGAACTAAGGGCAACCGCTTTAGGCACTTTTCATACGATGATCGGTTTAGTCGCATTACCTGCAAGTTTAACAGCAGGGCTTTTATGGCAAGCGATTAATCCAAATGCTGCCTTCATTTATGGTAGTGTAATCAGCCTCACCGCCGTTATTTTATTCCTTATTTTCAGAAATTATTTTACGGATTAGTTAGGATTGAGGTGAGGTAGGGAAAATTATTTATATACCCTTGTTTTTAGAAAATATCGGGAGGCAAAAAAGAAAAGATGAAAATAAAAAAGATAGAAAAGCTGCTTATATTTGTGAACTCAGGCATGGACAGACCTTTCAGCCAGTATGCGAGCTACGCAATTGCTTTTACCGCGAAGAAAATCCATAACATTCCGGATGTTATGGTGTACTATGGACCGCAAGGAGTAGAAGTAGCGAAGAAGGGGAACTTAGCGAAATTAGCTTTCTCAGAAGATGTGAAGAAGCTAATTGCTGACCAGTTCGAGGGTTTAAAGCCAGAAGACCTGCCGGACAATCTGGAACTGCTGGCGCGATTTGTAAAAGACGCTCTGGGGGTGAAAATCGGATCGTGTGCGACATTCCATGTTGTTAGTGGCTTCGCTACATCAGTAGAAGACACATCAAATATCGAAGATTTCATAATGCCCGTGAAAATCCCGGATGCAGTAGAAGCAGCACTTAGTGCAGACAAAATCCTGGTCTTATAAAAACCTCCAAAAGCCCCCTTTTTTCTTTTTTCCCCTTTTTATCAACATTTTCTCCCGCAACTCTCTCTTTTTAAAAAGGGAGCGTTATCGAAAAAAATCGCAAATTATTTTAAGCCTAGTTGAATTGGTTAATGATAGAAGCGTTTAATAGCACAAGATATAGAGGTGAAAAAGATGACAAAAGAGGGAAATAGAGCAGTAGGAGAAAGCGAAGAGGATATTGCTGTCGTTTTAATAGGTCATGGGAGCAAACTACCGTATGGCAAAGAAGTGATGGAAGAGTTTGGAAGGCGAATAGAAATGCGAGGGATATTTAAAGCGGTAAGGGTCGCTTTTATGCAATTGAACTCGCCGAGTATAGAGGAAGCATTGAGGAAACTTGCTAAAGACGGGATGAAGAACATAGTGGCACTGCCAGTTTTTTTAGCAGACGGAGCGCATACTACGGAAGACATCCCAGAGAAGTTGAAAGTTGCCTTCGAAGGACCCTGGGAGGAGATAGGAAGAGATGTAAAACTAACTTACGCAAAGCCAATAGGGGTGGACGAACGGATTGTGGACATATTACTGGACCGTGTAAAAGAAGCGATAGAAAAGTAAATCCAAAATCTGATGCGGGGGGAGGGATTTGAACCCTCGTATCCCTACGGAACAGGATCTTAAGTCCTGCGCCTTTGTCCATGCTCGGCTACCCCCGCTTCTTTTATGGTGATAAAATTGATCTTTACAATTATATTTTTATAGCGGCTATGAATATTTATCAAGAAAGGTGAAAAGAAAAGGAATGATGGATAGAAGAGAGATAAAAGAAGTTCTGGACGACTATGAGCTTGACGAAGCGATTATAGGCGTATTGGGGTCTCACTCATCGCTGGACGTGTGCGATGGAGCGAAGGAAGAGGGGTTCAAGACATTAGTGATAGCGGAGCGAGGCAGAGAAGAGCCTTATACAAAGTATTTCGTTCAGCGAGAAGTAAACGGTCTGCGAAAAGGAGTGGTGGATGAAAACATCGTGCTGGAAAAGTTCTCTGACTTGATGGACGAGAGCGTGCAGGAGAAATTGAGGGAGAAGAATACGCTTTTCATTCCCAACAGGTCTTTTGTTGTTTATACCGGCATAGATAACGTGGAGGATAAATTCAGGGTGCCGTTGGTGGGCAGCAGGGACATGCTCCGGATGGAAGAGAGGGGGGAAGAAAAGGACTATTATTGGCTCTGTAAGCGCGCAGGGATTCCCACTCCTACTGAGTACACACCTGAAGATATAGATACACTGGTGATGGTAAAACTTCCACATGCGGTAATGCATTTAGAAAGGGGTTTCTTTACTGCTTGCAGCAGGCAAGAATACAAGGATAAAGCGTCGAGGTTGATAAAACGGGGCATAATAAAAGAGGAAGAGTTAGAAAACGCGCGAATCGAGAAATATGTGATAGGACCGGTATTCAATTTCGATTTCTTCTATTCACCGCTGGACGAGGAACTGGAGCTTTTGGGCGTGGATTGGCGGTTCGAGTCAAATCTGGATGGAATGGTAAGAATACCGAAATCGCAGGAATTACCAGATGAGCTGAAAGAGCCGCTGATGATTGTCGTCGGGCATGCTTCCGCAACGCTTCGTGAAAGCTTGCTGAATAAGATGTTCCCAATCGCGGAGAAGTTCGTGCAGTTTGCAAAGGAGGAGTATTCAGCAGGGATGATAGGTCCTTTCTGCTTACAGACTATCGTGGATGAGAATATGGATTTCTGGGTGTATGACATCGCTACGAGGATAGGCGGTGGAACGAACATACACATGTATGGCGGGCATCCCTATGGTAACGCGCTTTTCAGGTGCAATATGAGTTCAGGCAGGAGGCTTGTGTTGGAGATAAAGCGCGCGATTGAGATGGATGCGATGGATAAAATCGTGACATGAGGTAATATTTGCTAATATAAACTCAATTATGTGCGAATCAAGCGTACTGGTGGAAAGAGATGGAAACAGAGAATTATTGATGGAGGATGTAGTGCATGTAGAAGTTAATGGAGAAGATATAAAATTCATGGGAATATTAGGCGAGACACAGAACGCAAAGGGAAGAATAAAGGAAATAAATCTGATGAAGCATACAATTGTGATGGAAACTCTTTAATTTCCATACTTTTGCAGAAATAATAATGCAGATAACTATTTTTCTCGCCGTTACCGAGGGAGAGAATATTCCGGGTCACCTCCGTATTGCCAAAGGAGATGTTAAAGCATACAAGATTTTTCGCGAGGTACTCTCGGATCTAAAATCGGTGAAACGGACTTTTACGACAATCGTGGATAATGCAAGGCTGTTATAAGACGCGTCAATGGCAATTTTGAAGAAGTAACGCTTTATAAGGGGTCCAAGAGGGACATAAGTCGTGCCGTATCGTGGAATGAGATCAAAGAGTGGTTGGATCCTGATTTGACGAGATTTATGCTGGTTTTTGCTTCATCGCTTACAAAAGCTACGTTACGACAGAAGAAGACCGTTCTGCAATGAGGAAGAAAGTTGAGAAGGCTGAAAAGAAGTTAGAGAAACTGAAACAGGAATGTGACCTGATAACTTTCTTAAAGGGAATTTTCATCGTCAATCCCTCTTTTTCGGTAGATTATAGTTTTGTCTTTTTGGCAGCGTAGTCTTTCGGCTCTAATCCTCTAAACCTCTAAACCGCTTCTCAAGGATGCTCTTGCTGCTATTTTCGCAACCCGTAATGGCTCAGGCACTCTCCCATGAGAGGTAAATTTTTTTAGCACTGCGGTAGCTTCGCTTTTTTCCATGCCCAAAAACCGTATTAAAACATTGAAATCGTTATGCAATCGCACAAGAACACGATCTCCAAGTCTCTTGTAAGCTTCTATCCGTGAATCTCGCTCAACGGCTTCAAAATGCCTGGCTATATGCTCTTCCAAACCCTCCGATTCTTCGTAAGTCACGCAGATGAGAGGAATTCCTAACCGTTCATACACCTCATTTATATCTACAACGTTAAACCAACTGATGACACATCCATTTAACATCATTATATTTATGTCAGCGCGCTGCAACGAATCGAAAACGCGTAATACGCCTTCAGTAGCGTCCATTCCTCCTACGGTTATGCGATCAAAAGCGACTCCGTCTATAATAAAATCAGAACGCATAACCACGCCAGCAAGCACTGATTTCTCATATTCTCTCCTGAAGCTTTCAGCAATACCAAGTACCCTTATCCCTTTTTTATTTATGTGTAATCTCATACAGAGTTTTTATTTGTTTAGCTCCTTTTTATAACCACAAGATTTCCACACAACTTTTTTACCTCCGGTAAAAACCTTGACTAAAAAATTCCTGACGTTTTTCTTTTTTAAAAGGGAAGGTTTTAATCTTGTTAATCTGTGTTTTCTACCCCCGCTACAGGTACGCTTTGCTCTCCCTTTCCTTTTGCTCCTTATATCTTCTTCTTGAAATTGGGTCGCTGCTCATTCGCTCTATTTCATTGTCTAATTTCTCATCCAACTTCGCTTGCTTTTCTGAGATATACTCCTTGCACAGCGTATAAGTAGAATCGGAAGAGTATTGTTGGATACCAGCCATAATAATCGCCAAATCAGGCTTTTTCTGTGGAGAAATTAATCCAAACGGGACTGGTGCACCCACTCTCAGAAGCTTTTTAAGTTCGTCATCTATTTTTCCTACTTCCAGACCAAACCCTATTGCCTCATTTCTCCCGGTCTGCTCTATTTTTAGCTGCCACACGCGCTCAGGACTGGAGATGAACATATCATACCTGCCTTTTGGATTCCTCCCGCTCAGCACTCTCCAGTCTGCCTTATTCTTACTTTTGTCCCATTTCTCTTTCAATATTCGCGTTATTTCAGCAGAAGACTTTACTCCCATTTCTTTTGTATTGCCTCCAAATATAACTACCCATGTATTAAATATGCATTACTAACATATAAAATTCAGAATTCAGTTATTTTCTGTGGAATCTGTGTAATCTTGTGGTTATAAATCTAAAAAAACGCCAGGGTCAGGATTCGAACCTGAGCGTCCCTTGCGGGACAGTGACTCTCGAGGCCACCGCATTTGTCCACTCTGCCACCCTGGCTCTAATTTTCTACAGGATAGACAATACACCAATAGAAATAAGTGTTGTAAGGATAGACCGGATAGAAGTGCCAACAATCACTGCAAGCCAGGTCATTAAAGGTGGCATTCCTATTAGCCTGCCCACTATTGATCCCACTGCGGAACCTGTCCATTGAAGTGGAAACATAACTAAGAGAACAAGCCCTATAAACCCAAATCTCTTTGCCCATTTATATTTCCTTATCGCCTTTTCCCCTTTTTTCTCCGCTCTTTCTACAATTTCTCCTAAACCCGGTATTTTCTTCGCATAGTCGAAGTTCCAGACTAAAAACAAAGACAGAACGGCATCAGTGAAAATGATAAAGGATATAAGACCTACCGGGGGAATGCCAAGTCTTAAACCTGCGGGTATAGCAGCTACCGTACCACCAAAAGGCACAAATGAATAAATGCTGAATACCGCTGCATATTTAGTGTATATTTCTTGACCCGCAAACCAGAAGAATATCACCATGACGCCAGCAATGCAAAAAGGAATAATAAGTTTGGCTAAAGCTATCTTCTTCATCTGCATTACCATCTCCATCTTTTCCTTCACGTTCATTTCCATTTCTTTTATCATACAGCTTTTTACCTTCGGTACTAAAAATAATTAAGAGATTGTCAGTTATAAAATAAAAGAAGAAAAATGAAACTGAGAATAGTATATGACAACGAGGCGAAAGAAGGGTTAGAGAGCGATTGGGGGTTTTCATGTTTGATTGAAGCGGAGAAAAGAATACTGTTTGATACCGGGGCATCGGGCGAGATATTATCGCGCAACATGCAGCGGTTAGGAATAAGAAGAGAAGACATCGAAATTATTGCGCTGTCACATGAGCACTGGGACCACATTGGCGGTCTTGATGCAGTGCTACACCAAAATGTAGCTGTTTATGTACCCGGCTCCTTCACGAAGGGGACGAAGAGGGGGATAGAGGAGAAGGCTGCGGCGGTAATTGAGGTATCAGGACCTGCGGATATTGTTCCCGGGATTCATACAACTGGAGAGCTTGGAATAGGGATAAAGGAGCAGTCATTAGTTTTGGAAACAAAGGAGAGCGAAGGCGTAGTTGTTTTAACAGGCTGTGCGCATCCAGGATTGGAGAATATTTTGGATGCAGCAAAGTTTTTCGGCGAATTATATGGTGCAATAGGGGGTTTTCATGGTTTTGACAAGCTGAAAAGGTTAGAAGAGCTGAAAATGATAGTCCCTTGTCACTGTACCGTTCGTAAGGCAGAGATCATGAGGATGTATCCGGGAAAAGCGGTCCGGTGCGGAGCAGGAGAAATAATAGAGGTTTGAACTAAATCCTTTTCGTATTTGTATAGCTTTATGCCGTTTCCGCTCTTCCCGCCTTGTCGCAGCATCTTTTTACCGCCCGCTCAAATGGAAAACATAAACAAAATTCCGCTTCTCTTCCGGTATAATCGCATCCAGAATCCGCTCAACTTCTTCTCTTGTGCTCCCACCTGCCACAATCTCGCCCTCAAGTATAGCAAACCAGGCATTCCTCAGCCCTATCCCCGATAGACGTCTCCCGAACGTTCGTGCATGAACTTTACCCTGCTCCTGATGATAAACCGTTAAAAGATTTGAATCCTTCTTAATCAACTTCTCTATCTCTTCCCAATATTTCTCCCGCATCGCCTCACTGCTCAAATAAGATTTTAATCGCTCAACGTCACTTTCCTCCTTTTCTACCCACGGAAGAGACGTTATAATACCGAATCTCGCTTTCGCTTCTTGGTATGCCTCCTTTAAATCATGTCGAATACCCGGACCAAAACTAACGGGGTATGGTATCAGAATACTATCGTATATAATCTGACCTTTGAAAGGCAAAAGAACCGCTTTGAGAAAAACCGGAAGCCATGGACCTACCAGTTCCTGAAAATCACTTTTCAGTGCGAGCACCCCGTACGCCTTTGGCGGTGAACTATCGTCGAGAAAAATCGCATACTTCTTTAAATAGCGGAACAAATAGAACTTGCCTTTAAGGAAGTTCTTCCAGCTACGAACTATATCTAACTCGTCCTGCGAGAAATTGAAAGGATTCCTTCTCACAAAGGAATCAATCAGTTTCGGGTGCTTGTATAGGACTTCTCGGACTTTATTTTTTTCTTCTATTGGCAACTCTGTGAACTCCTCTATTGTGGTTACCTCCCTGAGTACGCCTTTTCGCTGGTTCGTGTAAAACAGCAGCGCCGGATGCAGTTTATAAAACAGTTCGGTATCTTCTTCGGGTAATTTCATTCTTCCTCCTCACTGAGCCACTCACCAAAGTATAAGGATTCTTTGTGCCATAGTTCTTCTTTCAGCGCCTCGTACACGTTGAATACTATTGGACATACAGAGCAATTTGCTATAACGTCCATCAGTCGGAATGCCCAGTTCTCCTCAGCTTTTTCTTCGGATATTTCCTTGATTTTCACGATATTTGTTTCCATCGTCCGTTCTAAATTTTGGAATTTTTGCTCACACTGGCAATACCCCATAAGCCAGGAATAAAGAAGAGAATAAAATTGCAACCATAGTCATCGCTTTAATCAGCGGATTAATCGCAGGACCTGCGGTATCCTTGAAAGGGTCACCCACTGTGTCACCCACGACTGCCGCTTTATGTGCATCGCTCCCTTTTCCACCAAGATAACCATCCTCTATCATCTTTTTCGCATTGTCCCAGGCTGCACCGCCGTTTGCCATCATCAGAGCGAGCATCAACCCGGAAATAATCACTCCGATTAGCAGTCCCCCGAGTGCAATTGCACCAAGTAAAAGACCCACTACTACTGGCACCACCACAGCAATCATCCCCGGCACTACCATTTCCCTTAACGCTGCGGATGTAACGATGTCAACGCATTTACCGTATTCCGGCTTCGTCTTGCCTTCCCATATTCCTGGTATCTCCTTGAACTGCCTTCTCACCTCTTCAACTACCTTGAACGCACCTTTTCCCACTGCACGCATCATAACTGAACTGAAAATGAAAGGCAACAGTCCTCCAATTAATAAGCCCACGAGCACGAGTGGATTGAAAAGGCTGAAATCTTCTGCTGCTATTCCTACTTTGTGTAAATAGTCAGAAAAGAGGGCTAATGCGGCAATTGCCGCCGATGCGATAGCATACCCCTTTGTCACGGCTTTTGTTGTGTTACCCACGGCATCGAGTTTGTCGGTAGTACCTCTAACGTCGGGCGGTAAGTCTGCCATTTCCGCGATACCTCCTGCGTTATCTGTAATGGGACCGTAAGAATCAAGTGCAACGATAATACCAGTAGTCGAGAGCATAGCGACAGCAGCAATTGAAATCCCATACAGCCCCGCAATACTCGCTCCCGTAGCAACGAAAGGCACAAAATACGCAGCCAGTATCCCACTACAGATTATTATCACCGGCCAGCCGGTGGACATCATACCAACTGCGAGACCAGCAATCAGATTAGTGCCAGCGCCGGTCTTGCTTGCGTCTGCAATTGACCGTACTGGTGAATGCATCTGCGTGAAATATTCGGTAACGATGACCATGAGCGCCATTATTATTATTCCAACGACCGCAGTGGAGAATATTGAAATCGCAGCCAAGTCGGTTCCGATTAAAGCGGCTGTTACCAAATAGAACAGAATTATGCTGAGCACAGCAGCAGTAATCACGCCTTTGTATAACGTTCCCATAATGTTCTCGCGCTTCCCCATTCGCACTGCGAAGATGGCAATAATAGAAGCGAAGATTGCAACCGCACCTAAAACCAGAGGGTACTCGATGAGTGCTAAATCGGCAGCAATGCCAGGAAAAATCTCTGTTACATTCCCCCCTTTTATCAGTAAACCACCGATTAGCATTGCTGCGATTGCGGTAACTACGTAAGTTTCAAACAGGTCGGCACCCATACCCGCGCAATCACCAACGTTGTCACCAACGTTGTCAGCAATTACACCGGCATTTCTCGGGTCGTCCTCCGGAATCCCTGCTTCTACCTTGCCCACCAGGTCAGCACCAACATCCGCGGCTTTTGTATATATCCCGCCGCCAATCCTGGCGAATAACGAAATTAAAGAAGCGCCAAATCCATAGCCTACAATGAGGTCAACGGCATGCGAACCACCACCGTAAAGAACATAAAAAGAACTTGTCCCAAGTAATGCAAGCCCAACGACTGCAAGACCCGTTACGGCACCACCTTTGAATGCAATTGCAAGTGCTTTGCGTACACCAGAGAATGCAGCTTGTGCAACACGGACATTGCCCCTTGTCGAGACCGACATGCCGATATAACCTGCTGCCGCAGAACATGCCGCGCCAGCCATAAAACCTATCGCAATTCTTCCGGAATCAAAAAAACCGCCATCAAATGCATGCGAAAGCGCAACGAACAAAATCACTGCGATTATGACCGCAACGATTGCAATAGTCCGGTATTCCCTGTTCAGGTAAGCAGATGCACCCTCTTGGATAGCAGCAGAGATAGCATTCATTTTAGCACTGCCGGATTCCTGTTTAAGCGTATAAACCGCGAATATCGCTGCGAATAACAGGCTTACGAGCCCGGCAATCGGTGCTAATAATAGCAAGTCCATTTTTTTCCTCCTTCCTTATGGTAGTCAGAACAACTATTTAAATCTTTATGTTTCATTGTCCCTTCGGGCTCGCACCGCAGCCATGATCACCGGCAATGCGATGGTAGCATCACAATAAACAGTAACTGCTTTCGCTTTCGCTCCTATTTTACCCCACGATTTCGCTTCCTCTAACGTTGCACCACTCAATCCACCATTCTCAGGCGTATCCGTGGTTATCTGGATAGCGTAATCGAAACCTTCTTGCCCCTGTTCCCGCGGTGGCGCGATCAATGCAGTTTGGAATATAAAGTTTTTTGGCACGCCACCACCGAGTATTATTGCACCCGTGCACGGTGCCTGGCAGAAGATTTCTATCAATTCCTTCATATCATCGAACGCATCCACCTTCAAAGGACTCGTTTGTTTATATATCCACGCATGGAGCCCAATCATAGAATCTGCAATCGCAGGACAAAATATAGGGACTTCACTATCTACCGCACTCCTCAGTATAGAGTCTCTGTCCGAGAGATTTTCTCCTATCGCTTTTGTCAGCTCCCTGATGCAGTAGCCTTTATCTTTTTTGGGATCGAGTTTTTCAAAAACGCCTCTTAAAAACGCCTCTAATCTTGCGAATGCCTCCTCAGGCACAACCACATCGTATATTCTCTCCATCCCCTGTTCTCTTAGAAATACGTCGTCTATGCTCTTATTTGCACCCTCGCCTATTTTATAATGATGGTCGCCGAGCGCTTCTATAATGTCGTGCACGAGATTAGCACCCGTCGTTACCACTACATCCACGTATCTCTCTCTTATCATCTGTGCAATTATATTTCGCATTCCCGCAGGGACCAAAGCACCAGAAATGCCAATGAATTTTGTCGTTTCCTCTTCCAGCATTGCTTCATATATTTCCACTGCCGTTGCTAATCTACCAGCTCCGAAGGCACAATCCCCTAATCCGCTTATAAGTTCATTCACACTCATATTTTTCCCTATTTTAACCGCTTTCACTTCCTTTAATCGCGTTTTCTTCAGACTCACCATTGATATTTATTTATAATATGAATAAAGAAATAATCTCAAGCAGGGGCTGTAAGGTAGCCAGGCATCCTCCCAGCTCGGGGAGCTGGTAACCGGAGTTCAAATCTCCGCAGCCCCATCAAATATTTTTTATTTTTATTTTATATTATCGAGAAACTGAAGTAGTAAAATAGTTGAGGTAAAAATGAAAACAGGCAGTCGCGGTGTATCGTATGGCGATGATTATTCAAGGTACTTGCAGGATAAGATGAGGCAGTTGGAGGAGGCAAACTATCTGTTAAGAGAGAGGCTGGAGAAGATAGAGCGAGATGGAAGATATTACGAGGGGATGAGAATTCGCTATGAGCGTGAGATAAAGAAATTGAGGGCGGAAATAGAAAAGCTGCGTGCACCTCCCCTGATAATAGGTACCGTTGTGGATGTAATAGATGATAAAAGGATGGTGGTGAGGAGTAGCACAGGACCCCGGTTCGTTGTGAATTACGCACAGTTTATAGACCCAAAAGAAGCTGTGCCTGGCGCACAAGTTGGACTGAATCAACAGTCGTTAGCTGTGGTTAGCGTGCTTCCTTCTGCAAAAGACCCTTCTGTGCATGGTATGGAAGTGATAGAATCACCGGATGTGGATTACGAGATGATAGGGGGGTTAAATGAGCAGATAGAAGAGATAAAGGAAGTAGTGGAGTTGCCACTGACTGCCCCGGAAAGGTTTGAGCGCGTGGGAGTAGAACCGCCGAAGGCTGTTCTTTTGACTGGCTTGCCAGGTACGGGGAAGACACTGCTTGCAAAGGCTGTTGCGAACCGCACATCTGCTACTTTCATAAGAGTCGTTGGCTCGGAATTGGTGCAGAAATATATAGGCGAAGGTGCAAGACTGGTAAGAGAGCTTTTTGCACTGGCAAAGGAGAAAGCACCCTCTATCCTGTTTATTGACGAGTTAGATGCAGTTGCGACACGGAGAGTAGATGATGGCACCTCGGGTGAGCGCGAAGTGCAGCGAACGATGATGCAGCTCTTAGCAGAGATAGATGGATTCAATCCAAGAGGTGATGTGAGGATAATAGGAGCGACAAACCGACCTGATATTCTCGACCCTGCTTTGCTCCGTCCTGGAAGATTTGACCGCATCATTGAAATACCATTACCAGATAAGGAAGCGAGGAAGGAGATATTCCAGATACATACTGCAAAGATGAAATTAAAGAAGGACGTGGATTTGGATAATTTGGCGGCACTTACTGAGAATGCCACGGGTGCGGATATAAAGGCAATAGCCACTGAAGCGGGCATGTTCGCTGTGAAGGGGAATAAAAAAGCAATAGGAATGGAAGAATTTGAGCAAGCAATAAAAAAGATACTGGGAAATGAGCAGAGGTCTTATCTGAATGCTAAGGAGATGGGTGTGATGTTCGCATAATAAATCAATCTTCATGCTGGCGATAGGAGGTGTAAGAGATTTTTCGGCGGTTTACCTGTGGAGATGATAGGGAGTGAGAAACGGCTGAATTCGTGGAAAGAACTGGAGATTGAATGGGAACGAATCTTCGGCAACCATACGGCACAATCACGCATTATCGTGTAGCCACAAGGATTGGAAAAATAGAAGAAGACATGTCCATTTATGTCCTCTGTGCATTTATTCGCTCTACATCGAAGATCGTCTTTGTACTGCCTGCAAAACTAAAGCCCTAACACATCTTTGAGATAGATCTGGTACTTCCCCAAAGTCCCGCCGAAGTTACCTGCTGTTATCTTCACCACGTCGGGGACTTTAACCGCCGCTTTTATTCCTGCTCGCATAGCTTCCTTGACCGCTTCTTCGCTCACTCCATTTATCACAATCTCAAATACGCCGTTTACCTCTGACGGCAGCTCGGAGTCTTCTATTCTGTCTTTTAGCGTGGGGCAGTACTTCTCATTTATCGTTGCGTGCATGAATTTGTATTTATTCGAGCTTGGTTTTGAGCCTGATGCGACTACGCCACCCGTAAATGGAGTTATCGTGCCTTCTACCTCCATGATAGCAGAAACGGCATCCTCTGCCGCGGTCAGTGCGGAAATCTGGTCCTTCGCAAGGATGAAGATATTACCGCCAGCAACGCCCGCCTTTGCGCCAAGATTCTTCTCCATCACGAACTCACCACCCATTATCGGGACTCTTACTACCTCTCTACCGTCAAGTACCTCCTCGGATTCGAACCCATCGCCAAAGAATTTTAGCTTGAATCCCGTATTGAACTCTTTCTCGCTTTCTCCCTTCGTCAGAGCGTTAAAAACCGCCGTTGTCGGGCAGGTAAGGACGCATTGTCCTATTCTCGCAAGCAATTGCTCGTCCAATGCTTTGTAGCCAAACGTGCATAACAATATATACACACCGGGTCTTCCATCCGGGGTCTCCTCCGGCGATGCGATTTTATCCACTCCCGCCTCTGCGGGACACATTATAACGGAAGTCCCAAACCCGGTCGTTTCTTTTGCCGCTTCCATCGCCCACTTCTCGTTCACCGCTGTTATCAACACTCGCGCAACCTTTATCGGAAACGCCTCAGCAAATGTATCCTCTATTTCTACTCCTTCCAGTTCCATTTTCTTTCACCTTGAAAAACAAAAAAAACATCGAAGTAATAAAGTTTTCTCTTTTTTGTTTGTCTTTCAAAAATAAATTATAGACACAGATTAACGCAGATTAACACTAAAACTTTTTAGAAAAAAGTTTTACCAAAAACATGTTTCTTTGGTCAAGCTTTCTTTTCTAAAGAAAGGTTGTGTGTAAATCTATGTCTTATAGAAAAAGAGTTATACTTTACAAGAACAAATAAAAATCCCTTTTTATAACCACAAGATTACACGGATTCTTGTGAAATCTCGTGGTTTTTATGCAGCTTTATACAAATACAAAATATCACGCTCTCTCCACCTTTGCCTGCGACTTTGATTTTTTATCCACGCGAAGAAAAACACCGATTCGATGTAAATATTCCGCCGAGAAACCTTTACCGTGAATCAATAACTCCGCCAAGTCATCTATCTCGTCTATATCCGCACTGATAAAGAAGGAATCGTGAATGACGTGTGTCAAATTCCGCCTCTTCGCCGTTTCTATATGCTCCAAGCAGCTAATCCCATAATAAGAAACCGCGAATTCAGAAGGTCGGCGCAGGAACAAAGCGTTTGTGCCTCCTTTTCTCCCCGGTGCTATCACCACATCCTCCTCGTGACCAACAATTCCATTTATACTCTCAGGCGTTGCCAGGGGAATATCCGCCATTATTATCAGCACAGGCTCCTTTTCAGCCCTTAATACTTCATTTAGTACCTCGTTCAGACCTCTACCATCCTCCCGAACAGTCAGTTTTAGCTTCTGGTTAAATCCGGATTTCAATTCTTCCATTATTTCTTCTGAGCACGTTGAAATTATCTCGGCTTCTTCTATCTCCGATTTTGATAATGCCGCTAAAACGTCTTTTAACATTCTAAGGGCGAGTTCTTCTCTTTCGCTTTCACTAAAAAAATCCCGTAATCTCGATTTTGCTCCTTCCCTCTTAAACGGTATAATCGCTTTCACTTACTTTGAAAATATATTTCGGATTGATTGGTTGATTCAGGATTTTCTCCTTGTTAGCTCCTCCACCACGCTCTCACATTTTTCTTGCATTATCCTCGCTGCTTCTATTATCAGCTCATCTACGGGCACGGAGCCATCTCCCTCCACTGCAAAGGTCACTGACTTCTTATTTGCACTCGTTAGGGGCTCGCTACGAGCGATTTTGTAACCACAGGTGGTAACAGGCTGCCATTTCGCATGTTCCTTTCCTCTGCCCAGCCTTGCAATCGCTTCCAGAGCAATCTTTTGCCTTGCAACCGTTCTTATACTGCCAATCTCTCTTTCCGTTGAGATCAGCTTCACGATGGGTATATTTTCAAACGCGGGTTCTACCCCGGGGTCTGACGAGATGAGTTCCTTAGAATAAACCATTGTATATCCCGCTCTTTCTGGACTTTCCGCTTTGAGGGTAAGAGAAACCCGGTCTTCCTCACTGAAAGCACCGAGGTCGGTCTTCAAAGGTATCAAAGCCAAACGCAACGCTAACTGCTCGTCGAATAATAAAGACGTATTCTCATGAATGTGCACTTCATCAATTGCGAGCTTCGGCACTTCAGCAATCATTGCTCTCCTGAGCGCGTTTGCAAACCGCGCTTTCACGCCGGAGAGCACAAATTTCACTTCGTTTTCCCCTCGTTCTATTATCTTTACTTCCATAACCTTTTTGCTTCGCATGAAGCCTACACTCTTCTTCCTCTCTTTCCACCTGGACGTTTCGTGCCGTCATGAGGTACAGGCGTCACGTCCTCTATTTTACCTATTCGCAGTCCTGCACGGGCAAAAGCTCTTATTGCCGCCTGTGCACCTGGAGCAGTAGTTCTCGCTTTACGCCCCGGTGACGCCTTTACCTTTACATGTATCCCCCATATCTCTCGCTCTTTCAGTTTATCCGCAAGCTGCGCTGCCATCTGCATTGCGGTATATGGAGAACTCTCATCACGATCCGCTTTTGCTATCATTCCGCCAGAAGCTCTTGCAATCGTTTCCGCACCCGTCATATCAGTAATTGTGATAATGGTGTTATTAAACGAAGAAAAAATATGTGCTATTACCCACTTCTCAACTGCCATTTTTCAAACCTCTTTATCTATTTTTCTTTCCCCTCTGCTACTTCCACCCCCTCCTCTCCGGAGATAGTAGAAATAGAAATCGGCGCATGTTCATAGTAGCCTATTTTCCTTTCCTCATCTACGCTCACCAGATAAGAAGGAACGGTAACTCTCCGACCATCAACAGCGATATGTCCATGAACAATGAGTTGTCTGGCATGTTTAATCGAATTAGATAGACCCTTTTTATGCACCCGTGTCTGTAATCTCCTTTCCAGAATATCCTCTAAGCTCAGCGCTAAAACATCTTCCAATTTCGAGCCTGTACTTTCGGCTTCTTTCAGTAGCCCTCTCCTCCTTAAACTCGTTAAGATGTCTTCACCTTTTCTCATCGTGTGCTCAGTCGGCTTTCCCCCCGCTACTTCCGCTAAAATCTTTCTTACTTCCCTTCGGTACCTCCTTATCACGCTCGCTGCCTTCCATATCTCTCTCTTGTTCTTTAGTCCATATCTATCAACTAACTCCTTTTCCTCTTTTATCCTTTGCACCACCCAGGGTCTCCTTGGTCGTTCATACGTCTTCTTTCTCTTCTTTAGATGCCCCATTTTTTATTTACCCCTTTCTCCTGTCTTACCTTTTGCCTTTGCAGCTAATAGTTTCTTCCTCGTCACCCCTACCACCAATCCTCGTCGTCCCGTTGATTTTGTTCTTTGCCCCCGTACTCTCAGTCCCCTTTCATGTCTTATCCCCCGATAAGACCTTATCTTACGCAACAAATTTATATCTTCTCGTAGCTTCAACAGCAGGTCTGAGCCCATTATGTGCTTGTCTTCTCCAGTAATTAAGTCTTTCTTCCTGTTTAGCATCCACCGCGGCAATCGCCTCTCTGCAGTGTTAATTGCACTCCTTAACCGCTCTATTTCATCGTCTGAAAGCTCACCCATTTTTGCCCTCGGGTCTATTCCCGAAGAAACAACAATTGTCTTCGCTACTCTCCTACCTATCCCCTTTATCCCGCATAGCGAATATGCTACGCTTCTTTTACCATCTAAGTCAGTATCTAAGATCCTGACAATATGCCTGAATTCCCCTTTTTCTTTTTCTCCCTCTGCTCGCATTTTTTTCCCTTCATCCATTTCGCCGAGGAAGGGATTTGAACCCTTGAGTTCCTTTCGGAACACAGGCTACCTGTTCTGTCCTCTCTCTACGAGCTCCAGGCCTGCGCCTTACCACTCAGCCACCTCGGCTTATTATAATAATTACCTAACATGAACTTATAAATCCTAAACTCTATGAGCATATTTTGCCCTGCTCCTCCAACCTTTCATATACGTACCTGTTTTCATAAACACTTTTTCTGTTTCTACACATACGCCTTCTTCTGCTTTGAACATATCCACAGAGTTCATCCTTGCTTTGCCTATGCTCACCGCTTCTCCTTTTAATGTATATATTACCACACGATTTCCTGTATTTATTCCTTCTTCTATTCTCGAAATCCCGGGAGCGGCAAGGTATGCGCCATGACATAGAGCATCAACCGCACTATCCTTTACGATTATGCACGGTAAGTGCCCCAGCGCATATTCCATCGGCATGATGAGCTTTCGCAACCAGCTCTCATCCCCTTCCTCTTCATAAAAGACATAAGCATCTTTCAGGTCCTGAAGCTTCGTGAGCCCATCCTCAGCGAAAGGGAATGCTCCTGTTCTTCTCAACTGTGACATGTGTGCACCTGCGCCCAACGCGAGACCGATATGGTGACAAAGCATTCTTATGTAAGTTCCTGCCTCACAACCTACTTTCATCAATACATTCTTGCCCTCTACCTCTTTTATCTCGATGTAATGCACCGTTCTTATCCTTATCCGCCTTCGGACCGCGGACTTCAGCGGTGGTCTCTGGTATATCTTACCCACAAATTCCTTGCTTATCTTCCTCAGTGCATCCTCCTCAACCTCTTTGTGTAGTTTCATCACACATACGTATTCCTTATCGCCAACGAAAGTATCAGCTAACTTTCTTGCCGTTCCAAGCAAGACAGGCAGTACCCCGGTAACCTTCGGGTCAAGCGTCCCGGTATGCGCTGCCCTGTTTATTTTCAAGATGTCTTTTACCCATGCGACAACTTCATGCGATGTCGGACCCGCAGGCTTGTCTATGACTACCACACCCTTTTCTATGTGCTCCCTTATTGGGCGAGCTTCTGGTGCGCACCCGTATTCTGGATTCGTGAAGACAGGTGCTTTTTCCAGTTTGCATCTTTCTACGGGTTTCTCGATATTAATTTTAATCATCTATTTAACTTCACCCCTTCCAAAATGCCGGCGTTAGTAGAACTAAAACGGTAAATAGCTCTAACCGCCCCGCCCACATGCAAAAAGACAGAATGATCTTTCCTGAGACAGGAACAGAAGCATAATCGGCTGATACAAGACCGAACCCAGGTCCAACATTTCCCAGTGTCGCCGCTACGGAAGATGCAGCACTGATCATATCCAAGCCGATCGCACTCATTCCAATCGTGCAAACTACAAATATCAAAATGTAAGAGATAAAGAAGGCAATAATCCCTTGTACGATGTCATCGGAAATGGGCTTCTTTCCCGTCTTCAGCACAAAGACCGCATGTGGATACAGAATTTTGCGAATCCTCTGCACGAAATATTTTAACAGGACGTATATCCTGATGACTTTGATGCTTCCGCCAGTTGACCCACCACATGCGCCGATGAACATCAAGCAGAAGAGAATGATTCTGGATAGATGACTCCAGGCATCGAAGTCGGAGGTTGTGAATCCAGTAGTGGTCATGAAGGAAACAGCCTGAAATCCGCCGTAACGGAATGCCTCCTGTATAGAACCGAACTTGTGAAGATATAAATCAGCAGTTATTACGGAAATAGCAGCTAAAAGAAAGAAGCAATAGACCTGAAATTCCTTGTTTGCCAATATCCTCTGGGGTTTTCTAATTAAGGAGTAATGTAAAATGAAGTTCATCCCTGCGAGAAACATGAATACTACTATGATTGACTCTGCTATTGGGTTTGCGTAACCCGCGATACTGTTTGCCAGTGGCGAGAAACCGCCGGTAGGCATCGTGCAGAATGCGGTGCAGAAAGCGTGATACAAGGGCATTTTCGCTGCGTAAAACAGTGCTAAAATCTCTGCTCCTGTCAGAACCAGATAAATTGACCAGAGCATTCTTGCAGTCATTTGAACCCTCGGTCTAATCCTCTCTGAGAGCGGTCCCGGGAATTCGCGGTCAAATAACTGACTGCCAGCAATCCCAAAAGTTGGAAGTATGGCAATAAAGAGCACAATAACGCCCATTCCGCCTATCCACTGCGTGAAACTTCGCCACAGAAGTATGCTGCGTCTTTCAACCAGCTCAAAATTCAGTACTGTGGAGCCCGTGGTTGTAAACCCGGACATTGACTCAAAGAAGGCATCAATTGGACCTAATGTCGCAGAGAAGATATAGGGAAGAGAGCCAAAGACCGTAACCACGAGCCAGCCTAAGGCAACAATGACAAAACCCTCTCTTCTTTTTATTACTCCTTTTATTCCTATCCTTTCCAAAATCACTCCAAAAGAGGTGGTTATCACCAGTGGGGTCAACCAGGTTTTAATAATAAAAAGGGATAAGGTTCTCTCTTCGTACCATGCTACCGCAAGCGGAATAATCATTAAAATACCAAGGTATTTTAAGATGCTTCCAATGCTACCAAGAATAATCTTTTTGTCCATACACTTTTTCTTTTTTTACAAAAAAGAAAACCTGTACTAAAAGAAAAAAATGTTTTCCAATCTGAAAACAGTGCTAAAAGACCTTGGCAGTATTTTGGTTATACTTGGAGTGCTTATGTTTTTATTGCTTCCGGTCGCATATGTCTTTGGAGAGCTTTTTGTGATAAAACCTTTAGTATTCATTGCCATAGCAACCTTATTTCTTGGATTATCACTTAATTTTTCTTTCAAGCATGCAAAAGAGCCGGAGTTTAAACATGCGATGGTATGTGCAGCGCTGGCGTGGCTGGTCGTTCCCGCGCTCAGCTCACTCCTTCTCATTATGATAGAAGGTATGACGCCATTGGATTCGTTCTTTGAAGCGATGTCCGGCTGGACAGGAACAGGTCTAACTATGATTGCACACCCTTCCTCGCTTACGCACACCGCGCAGTTCTGGAGAAGTTTGATGCAGTGGGTAGGCGGCGTAGGTGTAATTGTTTTGATGCTCTCTATCCTGGCGCGTCCCGGGACGGGGGCATTCGCATTGTACAAAGCGGAAGCACGGGAGGAGCGCATAAAACCCAGCATTATATCCACTGTGAGGATGACCTGGTGGATCTATCTTATTTTAACCTCTTTTGGCATACTTCTCTTTCTCCTTGCAGGGATGAAGCCATGGGAGGCGATAAACCATGCAATGACTGCGATAGGGACTGGAGGATTCACTATTACCGATGAAAGCATGGCTTCCTACAACAACTTTCTTATCGAACTGGCAATTATTCCGATGATGATTTTAGGTGCGATACCTTTTTTAGTGCATTATAAAGTGCTAAAAGGGAATCTCAACGCCTTTTTTAAAGATGTACAGTGTCGCGCTTTTGCCGTTATCCTGATTATTCTGCTCGTTCTCTTGTTCGTCACAAATTACTCGTTATACGGAGATGCATTAAGCTGTCTTCGTTTTTCTTCTTTTCAGCTTATATCTGGACTAACGTGCACGGGGTTCCAGACGACAGGTGTGCATGAATGGTCGGGGACCGGGCTGATTCTCATGTGCATGAGTATGATAATAGGGGGAGGAATGGGGTCCACGGCGGGAGGTGTGAAATTAATAAGAGCGGTAATAGCCTATAAGTGGATACGATGGTCATTACGCAGAAATTTCTTGCCACCAAGAGCAATAATCTCGGTCAGACTTGGGGATAGACTATTAGAAAAGGAAGAAATAGTTAAGATAGTCTCGGAAGCAAGTTTGATTATTATCCTCTGGCTTCTATTTTTGTTTGCAGGGATATGCGTGTTATCATCAGTGGTGGGTTCACAATTTCAGTTAGGTGAGGTCATGTTTGAGGTCGCTTCCGCACAGGGGAATGTGGGATTGTCCACGGGGATCACAAATGCGGGGATGTCATGTATTGGGAAAGCAATGCTAATATTGAACATGTGGATAGGCAGACTGGAGATAATTCCGGTTTTGATGCTTTTCCGTGTTCTTGTTAAGGGGTTTGAACCGATATAGTAATTACGTCTCATTTGAGATATTCATTCAGTTACTTAAATCAATCTACTTCATTAAGTATATTGCTGTTATCCGTTATACGGGTATTATGAATTGGTTTTACCTCGATTCGATATGAGTAATGGATACTT
>JAODGF010000013.1:0-261 GCA_025464645.1 Methanosarcinales archaeon | reverse complement strand
GATGAATGAAACAAAGGGGGATATAAAGAGGGGGGATATAAAGACGAAAATAAAAATGCAAAATAAACCTATTTGGAAAATATTGGCATTTTTAATTTTGTTGTTGATGGTCGTAAGTGGTATCGTTGTGGGTGCGGGTCCGGTAAACAATGCCAATTGCTCTTCTGTTAATATTTCAGATTCAAATGTTGTAAAGTACAGAATTACAACGGAAAATGATGATGTATCGGATTACGGAATCAAATGGAATGAGGAAGACCC
>JAODGF010000103.1:3543-7921 GCA_025464645.1 Methanosarcinales archaeon | reverse complement strand
AGTTGAAGCTCGTAACGTTATCCGCTTTTAGTGTTACGCTAAAGGTCTTCTCCACATACTCCGGTGCGTTTGCGGTGACATTCACTTTATCGCTTGCTTGCTGTGCTACCAAACCCTGAATTGCCAAAGAGCCGATTAAAGCTGTTGCGATGGAAATGACTACGCATTTCGCTAAAACACTTCTTTCTTTTCTATTTTTTTCCTTTTTGCTCATACTTTCTCCTCCTTTGATTCATTTTTTTATATTTTTATAAACTAAATAGGTATAATATTCGAGGATATATATATCATTTTCTATTTTTTTCTTACTAAAAACTATGAAAAAGCTAAAAAGTTATACTATCCAACGTTTCAAGCAGGGGGCTTATTTCTTTCTATATATACATTTTGCAGCGAAGGTCCCAGCTCCAACGCCATTATCTATATTCACCACTGCTAACCCAGGGGAACAGCTCTGAAGCATAGAAAGAAGCGCAGCTACTCCTCTCCCACCCAGCCCATAGCCCACGGAAGTAGGAACTCCTATCACCGGCACATTTACCAGACTTGCTACTACGGAGGGTAATGCCCCTTCCATACCGGCAACCACGACTATCGCCGCTACGTCAGCGTTTATAATTTCCTCGAGGGGTTCTACCAGCCGGTGTATGCCTGCAATGCCCACGTCATACGCTTTTATCACCTCACAACCGCAGACTTCAGCAACAACTCTTGCTTCTTCGGCAACAGGCATATCAGCAGTCCCCGCAGCGATTAACCCTATTTTACCTATCCTTTCAAACTCATATCCCCTTTTCTTTACGATTATCGTTCTTGCAACCGCGTTATAATCAATTTCAAATTCTACCCTCTGGTCTTTCAGATGCTTTTTTAGCTCAGCCACATCTTCTTCCCTTGACCTGCTTATCAACGCAAAATTCTTTGTGGTTGCGAGTGCCATTGCTATATCAGCCACTTCAGCGCTGCTCTTTCCTTCTGCAAAGATTATCTCCGGTATGTTGGTCCTGTGCTGCCTGCTCACGTCTATCCTTGCAAAATCCTTCACTCTTCTTACGCCTTCCAACTTCAGTTCCTTGCACGCTTCTTCTATATCTATCTTTCCGCTTGCAAATCGCCTCAGTATCTCTTCCATAAACTTTTTCTTTAAAACTTTTAAGTTTTAAGAAATAAGAAAAGGTTTATGCAAAGGCGAAAGGAAGAATTCAAATATCATCCGAATGCATACTTAGAGCGTAAAAGGAACGTTGTAAGGGGACTAAAAGCGAGGACAAAGATACTTAAGGTGTTGACGATGGCAGCGGCAATAAATAAAGGTGAGGAAATACGCGAGAAAGGAAATGAACTCACGATAAAGGCGGTATCGAAGTCAGCAGCTATGAGTTATCCCTCCTCTTTTCATCACTTACGATTGTTGGAGGAGGAAGAGATAGTGAAGCGCGAAGGAAAAAGACCGTATAAATGGATATTAACAGGAAAAGGACAAAGGAGCCTCGATGAACTCGATTTTGAATAGTTTAAATTTACGGTTAATCTGACAAAGTCAAGATAGAAGTACAAGTACAATACAAAACAATTAAACCAAAAGGTATAATGTATAACTATAATATCCTTAAGTAATGTGTAAAGGGGAGATATAATATGGCATCTGAAGTTGACATTCGAAAGATAGGAGAGGTGGATAAACTGCACCGAGTTCATAGATGTAAATGGAAAAGTCCACGCTAACTGGATACCCGCAATAAGGCTATGGAGGCGCTAAAAATGGAAGAAGAATTGTTGATGATCCCGGGACCGGTGCCGGTATTGCCCCGCATTCTCGAGGCGATGTCAAAACCGATGATATACCACCGGGGCGATGAATTTGGAGCGATGTACGAAGAGATAGTGGAATCGCTGAAAGGCATATTTCAAACGAGGAACGACCTCTTCGTGCTAAGTGGGTCGGGAACATGTGCAATGGAAGCCGCAATAGGAAATCTTCTCGGTAATGAAACAGGAATAGTGTGCATGGCGAATGGCAAATTTGGTGATCGGTTTAAAGAAATCGCTGATAGGTATAAGGCAGACGCTGTTACACCTGTGAATGTCGAATGGGGGAGTTCAATAGAATTAGAAGCGGTAAAGGAAGCATTGGAAAACTGTGCTAATCCTAAAGTAATTACTATGGTGCATAATGAAACGTCCACTGGCATTCTCAACCCTGCGAAGGAAGTAGGAAAACTTGCAAAAAAACATGATGCTGTTTTCGTGCTCGATTGCATAACCTCCATAGGTGGTGACGAGGTCTCAGTAGATGAGCTTGGTGCAGATATAGCGATTGTAGGTTCGCAAAAATGCCTGGGTGCGCCACCAGGGATGTCCGCAATCTCAGTTAGCGAGCACGCGTGGGATTTGATGCGTGATAACAAAAAAAGACCTTATTACATGGACCTTATTGCGTATAAAAAGAATTTAGAGAAGAAACAAACGCCATACACGCCAGCGTTACCTCTTTTTTTCGCACTCAAAGAGGCTTTAGCAGTGATAAAAGAGGAGGGCATAGAGAAAAGGATAGAAAGGCACAGGATGCTGGCAAAGATGGTTCGAGATGCGGTTATTAACTTGGGACTCAGCTTATTCCCGCGATTAAACGAAATAAGCGATTATTCTAATACCGTCACTGCGATTAACATTCCATTTGCTAACGGTATCACGGATGAGCAACTCAGGGGAGGTATGAGAAAAAGAGGTGTAATAGTTGCAGGAGGTCAGGGTAAACTGAAGGGTAAGATATTCAGGATAGCTACGATGGGAAATATAACCGAGAAGGAGGTGTTGAGAACTGTCGAGGCGTTGGAAGAAGTGCTGGTGAAAAAATAATTACCCGTTTACCCCGAAAAAACTGTAGGGGTAGGGAAAGTAAAAAGGGGGGTTCGAAATTCGCAGTACTGGGACTTGGGGCTTGTTTGGTAGTATTGGTATTTGGGATTTTCTATGGAGCTATAATTGCATCACTGCCCCTTATCATTATCACCAAACCAGCACACAGGGTCCTCAGCCAGATAATCACCCGAAGTAGCATACGCTCGTGACCTGCACCCACCACATATCCTCTTATACCTGCAAGTAGCACAGTGTCCCTTCACTTCCCTCGCCCTCAATGCTTTGAACATCTCAGAATACCTGACAATCTCCAAAAACCCATGCTCTCGTATATTTCCTGCTTTTGCGGGCAGATATGCACATGGTGTTACATCACCATTAGGGAAGATGTGAAATCGCGTGATACCCGCCGTGCATCCTGTGAACTCAATCCCATCTCCCTTGCTCACAAGCTCCTTATCCGTCAGATAAGCCCAGTACTGCGGATTGCATATCGGTTTAAGCCATACCTTCGTTTCCTTTTGTTTATCCGCTACGTAGTCAAAGAACCGCATATTCTCTGCCGTGGATAGACAAGCCTCAGAAATCGCCTTACCCCGACCTACGGCAATCAAATAAATAAGATAGATTCGCCACAGATTCAAATCGTCTGCAAACTTGATTATCCTCGGAATTTCAGTATAATTATACCTCGTTACCATAGTAAAGAGTTGCGTTGCAAGTCCTGCGTGCTTGCATGCCTTCATCCCTCGCAGCACGTCTTCAAAAGCGCCATTAACGCCCCGAAGCTCATCATGTGCGTTTCCAAGTCCATCAATGCTTATTGCAGCACGTTCCAGACCCGCTTTCTTTAACTTCTCTGCTACTTCCTTCGTTATCAACGTTCCATTTGTAGCCATCACTACCTGCATGTCGAAAGACGATGCGTATTCAATGAGGTCATAGATGTCCTCACGCAGCAGAGGTTCGCCACCTGTAAATGCGAACTTTACAGGTCCGAGCTTAGCAGCTTCTTCGATGATTCCGAATCCCTCTTCTGTCGTTAGCTCCTCTGGGTCCTCACCAGCAATTGAGCAGTGTTTACACTTCAGGTTACACCTCTTCGTGACTGCCCACACGACCTCGCCCGGCAAATAACTGAAACAGCCCGTACCAACTGCATCGTTTGCAAATAGTTCGTCTTTATGTATCCGTATCCATGACTTTAGTTCTTCATCGGACATTTTGAATCCTTATCCACACGATTAATTTGTTGGCTATATTTTACACTCCTCGCGCTAATATGTAAATATACCCATTTATGTTCATATCTAATAGTGGATAGAACATATCACAAGGCAATAGGAATATGAACATATTGTAATTGCCCAAATTCCTGTGGTATAAATTCTAAGCACTAAACTCTAAATCCTAAACAAACTCCAATATCTAAACTCAAAATTCAAAACAACCCTTTTTTTTTGGATTTTGGATTTTGGTATTGTTTAGGTTTTGGTGCTTAGGATTTAGGATTTCC
>JAODGF010000103.1:0-3424 GCA_025464645.1 Methanosarcinales archaeon | reverse complement strand
ATATATTTAAAGAAAAAGGAGGTCTAAGGGTGGTCTCACAAACAATCCCGCTCGTTCTGCCATTCGGTAGAGTTCATCGGGTGCACGCTTTCTCGCATAAGCACAAGAAATTCATGTTGCGTCACTTGAGGAATATCCCGTTTTATGGCGTTAATGCCAAGAGGTAGCAGCAACTTTCATCCACGTCCCCTCGCTCCACGCAGGAATAGCCTCGTCAAATCGCATTTCTTCTCTTCCCTTCAACATCCATCCTCCTTCTTGCTACTACTACCGGACCATATCCTTAGAACATGAATGCGTCATCTGCATCCGGCGTATGTGCTATAATCATGGTTTGGTTTAGTATTTTGGGTGCGGATATAAAAAGGTGATGAAAAGTTCAAATCTTTCAATACAATTTCGGCATATCTCAATGTGCGAGCACTTGTATGGCGAAAGTTTCCAGTGGTTTCGCATCCTCTTCCCATGGACGGTGATAGACCAATTTAAGGGATGCCCGACCTGCGTTTACAATTTTAAACTGGATGATTTGCACACCGCCAGCACCGATGAGGTCAGATTCCGGCTTAAATTCTATTTCGCCCACTTGTTCTATGATCTCATCAAGAGGTTCCACCACATCCCACGTGTACCCCGTGGTCGGATTCGCTTTCAATGTGATGACCAGGACGTCTCCTTTTTTGAGTTCGATCTCGCTACCGTTGTCAGCCGCAGTGAGCTGCACCTCGCGGGGGACAGGACCATACACCATCAAAACCGCAGCTATGACCAATAGAGCAATAAGTACTCCGCCTATTATATACCACTTTCTTTCCATCATAAAATACCTCCTTTATGTATATTTGGCACCATGTATAAAAAGCTTTCGAACAAGTACAAACCATTATATTTTAGTAAATTAAAATATAAAATTAGCAATGAACCCCATAGGACTGCTAATCCACGGACCTGAGGTAATAGACGAAGGCGAAGCGGAAGAAACGATAGAAACACTAAAAGGGGCGGGATTTAAAGTAGAAGCGGCTTTGGGAGGGATAACGGGTAAAACAGCAGTTATAGACGCGGGAATGCGCCACGTAATAGACATAAGCAAGGATTTGAAACCCTCAGAAGTAATGGAAGATTTTTTAAAGCGAGGAGTGGATTTTATTCTGCTGGTGAATCATGCAAAGACCGAAGAGAGCGGGTTCATCTTTGGTGAAGGCGTGCTGCGAAATTTCATTGATAGAGTCGGTGCGAAGGATAATCTTTCGTTTGTGCAATTAGAATACAGCAGCAGGATTATTATTCGCTGGCTTTTGAAACCAGAACCCATGCACGAGACTATATATAGGAAGGTAACCGGAGTTTTTCGTGGGTTTGAGGCGAGAAAGCCCCCTGAGCTCAAATCAAGATACAAAAAGGATACTCATTCAAATCTCGTGTATCGCGAGATAAGAGGCGTGCATCCTGATGAGAAAATCGTTGTGGATGGTGTAGTTATCGGAATGTCATCGCGGGAAAACAAAGATAATCGCATTACGCTCGTTGCAAAAGAGGGGAAAGTTGTAAAAATCATTGGTGGCACGCTGATAAAGCATAATCTTGAAAAGTTGCCTCCTTTGGACCTGGAGAAAGAGATGATTAAAACTGCAAGCGTAATCAGGCGGACGAAACCGAAAAAGATAGGCACAGATGAAGTATCAAGAAAGGGAAAGGGGAAGAAGAAAGCATGCTTTTTCTATACTGTTGAGCATCTCTTCCCGAAGCTCGAAGCGATGTATACCGAAGATGCAGATATTGCTGTTGCAGTGACTATCGGGGATGATACGACAAGCATTGCCGGCGATATACTGAAAAGGTTTGGTATTCGCATGATAGGCATTACAGACGGTGATGCGGATGGATTGATAGCGGGAATAGAAAGTGGGGCTCTGTGGGAATACGAGAAATTCCTACCGCCTGATTCGGTAATAATAAGATTAAAACCGGAAAGTGACGATATTATAGGTAAGAAGGTAAAGGAAGAGATTTTTAGGGGTGGTGAGGAAATCGAGCTGGACGGTGATGTTGAGAAGCAATTTGAGGATTTGAAACAGCGCATACTCGACCTGGCTGAAGAGGACATTATCGGGGTGTTAAGTTCTACAACTGCGAAGGATGAAGTTGTTTAAGCCTCGTTCGTTCTTGCTATAACAATTTGAAAACTTTATTTTTTTATTTTTTATGCAGACTATTGAATTGTAATAAGAAAAGATGGCGAAAAAGAAAAGAGTAAACAGGAAGAAGGAAGAAAGTAGTGGGAGATGGCAGAGAGCGATAATAGGGCTATTAATGGCGTTGATAATGATTGGCTCGGTGATTGCCATAATTTTTCAGTTGTGAATCTGTTTACCCAACCACAAGAAGCAACTTAAAAAATATCTTCCCAACGCCTCTCACCAAGCACGACCTCGAACTCCTTAGCGGAGATAACAGGCTTCTCGAAATGAACAAAATCCTCTGCCAGTCTTGGACACGCAGTGTTCACAAAGGCGTCCACGCCAAATCCGAGTAATTTGTCCGCTATTATCTCATCCATTGCGATTAAATAAGCATTTAATCCCTTTTCTATTGCTTTTACCCTTAACGAGACCGCTCTGTTTAAGTTAAACTGACCGCTTTTCATACCTATGATTATTCCAATAGACTTCGCATCCAGTGCTCGCGCTATCGCTATATACCTCTTTTTTCGCAGTTCTTCAGGTTCGTATATACTTATTTGCAGGGTAAAAGGGTCAGCCGCAATTACCCTTTTGCCAGTATATAAAGCGAGTCCAGCCGGATGAAAACCGCCACTGCCTATAAACAAAATCTCATCACAGGGAACCAGAGCAGAAGAGAAATCACAGCCCAATACCTGCCCATCATACTTCAAGCGAGATTTGCCTATTAATGCCTTCTTTCCGTAGCGAGCAAGCAATAGCTTAGCTTCTTTCAATGCGTGAACATGCTGCACCGTCGCGGTTAATCCAACTGCCTCCCCTTCTATTTTGACTACGGCTTTCTCCACTACGGGCTTTACGTCAACCCCGCTTCTGAGTTCGATGAACACAACAGGTTTTCTTTTTTTAAAATAGAAAGTGTCTGTATGCCCGAAATGGAAGAGCAAATCCACAACTTTCTCCAGCTTCTCGTCTATATCGCATGCACCAAAGCATGAGTTTCCGGATATTATCACTTCTGCACCAGTATCTTTTGAAATCTCACCGGCAATATCAATTGCTACTGTTTTAAGACCCTCTGGTAGCTGCAACCCGACTCTTCGCGCTCCTCTTTCTTTTATCTCCGTTTTTATCCGCTCTAATTCGAAATCATATGAATTTTTTTTCATGATAAATACTTAAATAAGAATGTAATCCTTATAGGTGATAGCAATGGTGGAGAAACTTCCGGAAGAGGGGAA
>JAODGF010000102.1 GCA_025464645.1 Methanosarcinales archaeon | reverse complement strand
AAATGCCCACTATAAAGGTTTAATGCCCAAAATCGCTCCTGCTTCAACGAGTTGCTTTGTCATTAGAATATCCTGTTTGCTGGGTTCTAAAGTGCCAGAAGGATGATTGTGGACAAGAATTACAGATGCTGCACGTTCTGTTATCACATCGGCAAAAACTTCCCTTGGATGAACAAGGCTGTGGTTGACCAATCCAACGGTTATTATCCGATTTCCAACTACTTCTCCTGCCCCATTCAGGGATATACAAACAAAATACTCCTGTTTCTTGTTTATTATATCTGACACGAGCGGTAAGACATCAGTCGGGGAAGTTATTTTATTTTCTTCTTTTATCAGGTATCGTCTGGCGAGTTCAAACCCTGCTACAATTTGACATGCTTTTGCTGAGCCCACACCTTCTATCTGCTGCAGATTCTCATAGTTTAGTTGGGAGAAGTCTTTCTTTAATGATTTAGAGATCTCTGTGGCTATTTGAAGAACATCTCTACCAGGAACACCCCGCCCTATAATAATCGCGAGCAATTCGACATCGGAAAGTGCCCGTGGTCCTTTTTTGGCTAACTTCTCCCTCGGTCTGTCGAAGTCAGGTAATTCTTTTATCCTTTTCATTTCTCTCCTGCTATACTTGTTAGATGTTGCTTTTATAATTTAACCGCAAAGTTCTCAGAGTAGTCGCAAAGCACGTAAAGAAAAGAGAAATGATGAAAGAGAATTGAACATTCGAGTCTTCGCGGTTAAAAGAATTATGAAAAAGATGTTTCGGCAGCAACAGGTGTATAATCCTGATAAAGGCTGATTGCTTGCTCCATTATGTTGCTTACAATGGGTTTATACTGTTCAGGCTGGAAACCACGCCTTCGGAGCAGACGTCTAACACTCGCCCTTATCTTGCTCTTGGCATTTTCATGGTCTGCCCAATCAATACTCAAATTGCGCTTTATTGTAGCTACTAATTCCTTAGCGAGCTCCAAAAGTTGCTCGTCGGCTTCGAGCTCCTCTCTTCCCTGTGCAACTGCGTCATAGAATGCAACTTCCTCGTCAGATAAGCCAAGTTTCTCTGCACGGTGCTCCACCTTCCGTAGCTCTCTTGCCATTTCAATTAAGCGTTCTATTACCTCGGCTGATTCAATTGAACGGTTTTTATATTGTGCAATTGTCTTTTCCAGCATCTCCTTGAAAGAGCGATACGTTACCACATTCCGCTTCATCTTTCCTGTTATTTCGTCATTAATCAACTTCTTAAGCAATTCCACTTGCAGGTTCTTGTATTCTATCTTCTGGATGTCGTTTAAGAATTCATCACTGAGAATAGAAATATTCGGGCGCTCCTTTTCGGTAAAGCCGAAGATATCCACGACCTCTTCGGATGAAATGCCCTCAGAGATGAGTTGTTTAATTGCGGTCTCCACATCTTCAGAAACATCGCGTGCCGAAGGCGTGTATTTCCTGATACTTCTCCGGACACTTTGAAAGAACAGAATATCATTACGAATGTCGTTTGCTTCTTTGTGATGACTGACAAGAGCGAACGCCTTTGACAATGCGGCACAATGTCTGAGAAAACCTTCTTTTGTATCTTCGTCAATCGTAACCGCGTGGTGTGCGCGTTGAAAAAGTCTTGCTTGTTCAACTTCTGACAGTTTCCACCAATTTGAATACTCAATACCGTGAAAGTAAGACCGCACTACATCGAACTTCTCTTGCATTATGGTGATAGCTTCATCAATAGGAATCAGGGAATCTTTGCGAACCTCATCGGAGTAGATACGAAGTGATTTTTTCAGGTCGTCTGCGATACCGATGTAATCCACAATCAATCCGCCGGGTTTGTCTTTGAATACACGATTCACCCTTGCGATAGCTTGCATGAGGTTGTGGTCATGCATATATTTATCAACATACATGGTGTGCAGCACGGGTGCGTCAAAGCCCGTGAGCCACATATCACGCACAATGACCAACTTTAAAGGGTCATCAGGGTCTTTGAATCGAGCTTTAAGGTCTTCACGGTCTTGCTTTGTACTTCTTGGTAGTCCAAAATCTTCGGGCTTGGTTATTACCACCGCAGTCTCAGGGGCATTCGGGATTTGTTTGATGAGTTCAAACATTTTTACTGCTATCCGGCGGCTCATGCAGACAATCATTGCTTTGCCTTCTATCTCGCGGTTATTGAAATGGTGAACAATATCCTGAGCGATTCGCTTTAACCGGGATTCAGTGCCAACGAGTGCTTCTAATCTCGCCCACTTCGTTTTAAGCTTCTCCTTCACCACGTCTTCCTCAGCTTCTGTAATCTCTTCAAATTCTTCATCAATGAATTCATTGGTAAGATGGACTTTTGCCAGCCTACCCTCATAAAATATTGGAACAGTATTGCCATCTTTTTGAGATTGCGGCATTAGATATGTACCAATGTAGTCACCAAAAGTAACTCGTGTAGAACGGTCTTCAAGCTCTATTGGAGTGCCGGTGAATCCGATAAAAGAAGCATTTGGTAGAGCCTGACGAACGTTTCCTGCAAGTTTTCTATATTGAGAACGATGTGCTTCATCAGCGATGACCACGATATTTCTTCGCTCAGATAGTAACGGATACTCCTCACCATTTTTTGTCTGGAATTTCTGGATAGTGGTGAATAGGATACCACCAGCGGGGATGTTGAGCTTTTGCTTGAGGTCCTCAATACTTTCAGCCTGTTTTGGATAGGGTATCAAATCCACGGCTTTACAAAAATTGTCTTTATATATCTGGTTATCCAGGTCATTCCTATCAGTTAGAACGAGGACTGTGGGGTTTTCAAGAGCCGGGTGTTTTATGATTTTCGCGGTATAGAAGACCATAGAAAGCGATTTGCCACTACCCTGCGTGTGCCAGATGACGCCTATTTTTCGGTCGCCTTGAGCTGCGGTAGCTCTGATGGTTTCTTTAATAGCGCGGTTTACTCCATAGTACTGTTGATACATAGCCATCTTCTTGATGATTTTCCCTCCGCCGGTTTCAAACAGAATGAAATTCTGGATGATGTCCATGAGTCGTGATTTATCGAACAATCCTCTTATCATGGTTTCCAGTTCTGGCGTATCTCCCGATGGCTCTATATCTCCCTCTATTACCCGCCAGGGCATAAACCAGTCCCAGTCTGCGGTAATGGTTCCATGTCTTGCCTCTAAGAGGTCGCTGACGACTATAACTTCGTTATAATAGAACAATTCCTGGATTTCGCGCCTTCTTGCTGTGCGAACCTTCCGATGAAGTATTCATACACTCTGCCGAGCACGTCTTTAGAGATGGCTTCCTCGGTTCCAAATCCGATGGTGCTGAAGAGGTTGACAATCTCTCCGAGCGTTTGGTGGTCCAGATTAGACCGAGCGTAGATTTTCGGTAGAACACCACGGAATTGTTTCGGATTCTCTTTTTCAATAGCTGCCATTGCATCGTCAATCAGTTTTCCTAAATTCGGATTGGTTGCGTTTGCCATCAGATAGGACCATCGGGCTTCTTTCGGCACCCAGAAAATGTTTTCACTCAGGTACTCGTCTTTATCTTCTACCGCTTCCCACACACCGTAGTAATCGAGATTCTCGGGGCTTTTGGTCGCTTGTTCTAAGTAATCGTGTCGCTGTATAAAGGCATCTGAGATGTATTTAAGGAAGATCAGCCCAAGAACGATGTGTTTGTATTCTGCGGATTCTACACTTCCCCGCAGTTTGTTTGCTGTTTTCCATAGGGAGTCTACAAAGTTTAATTCGCCATTGGTATTGGTCTGTTGTGCTCGCTTATTTGTCATGGTTGTTTTACCTATGGGATTTTTTTATTTTTTTCTCCTTAAAGAGATTTTATTTTTTCTTCTATCTTACTTCAGCGATAAAAAGGGGGAAGCGAAGGACTTAGCAATAGTTAAATAAAACACGGGCTAATAAAATCTTCATCTAATGGTATGATTTATCACAAGCTTTCCTTAGTGCCACAGATGGAGCATCTTTAAAATATGCGTCCATGATAAAAATTGCTTCCGTCTATAAAAATTGCGACTCTTTCGTATCACACAGCAATAAATAGTAATGAGAGGTTACTTTGTTTAGTAACCTCCCAGTGGTTATATACCTGCCGTTGGTGGGTGTTCAATGGCAGGGAGGATATTAATTAAAAGTTAAAATTAGGTATATATATTATTTTCGATTTTTTACCCCATTAGATAACACCAGATGACACCGATATTTTTAAATCGCGTGTTTTTTTCCATGTGAACATCCGTGATTTAACGTTTTTTCCTTCCCTGCTCTCACCACGAAAAAGCGATGAAGGGGAAAAGCAAAGAACAGAAGTAAATGTAATAACTATGATAGGTGAAGTTTAACTTACCAAAAATTATATAATGTTCAACATGTCTGCCAGCAAGCAGCAAATGCTTATTGAGATACCATTCCAACAAACTGTAATGGCAAAGGTCAGAATATTATATACCGGAGTACCAAGGATAGATTCTTTTTTAGGTGGATTTCAATCATCAAAGATAACGTTGATAGACAGCGAACATCCATTCTCCTTTGACATGGTCTCAATGCTGTGTGTAGGTGCAATCAAGGATTTTTTTGGAAATGTAGTCTTCGTGGATGGCGGAAATTCCATTGACCTTTACACCATCGCATCTCTATCAAAAAGAGCGGGACTTAAACCAGATGACATCTTGTCAAAAATAAAAGTTGCCAGGGCATTTACTGCTTACCAGCTCGACTCGATAATCCGTGATAGACTCGAAGAAGTGATTTGTAAATACGAACCATCTCTATTGGTCATTTCCTGCGTCACAGACCTGCTCATGGATAGGAATGTAAGAGAAATAGAGGCGAGAACAATATTGAGGAGATGCTTATCAATCGTCAGAGATATTACGCGTGAACATAATTTAATCACGATTCTAACCAAAAGGAAGAGTCTTTCTACTCACCGTGCTTTGATATTGAATGACATTTTGTATGACGGAGTGGACGAAATCATAAAAATAGATGGCAAGAGGAAGGGAATCGAATTACACATGGTTAATCGTGACTCAGTCATGCAATATTTACCCGTACCAATCAATCAAACAACATTAGATGAATTCTTTTTTAAAAGAATATGGAAGAAGTAAAAAACTTTTTTAAAATATGATGAAAAGATTTTTGTGTAAAGCTTTTTAAATACCGAGAATAATATATTTATGATGGGGAGGTGTTAAAATTGGGTAGAACAGTTCCTACATACAGAAATATCCTCGAGAATATCGTCTCGGAATGGCAGGAATTTAGAAGAGCATTACGAAAAGAAGATAGGGAAGTGTTTGATAGATTAATGGAAAAAGCAAGGATGCATGCCAGCGCAGCGAGCTACGAAGCCAGGGTTGACCCCACCGAATCAATGTTCATCTCCATCTTACTGGAGCAGGAAAAAGAGATAGGAGAATTGAGGAAGAAGGTAGAGGAGCTGAATAAAGAGAAATGAAGGGCTGGATAATTGACGTTGATGCGGACAACGATAAAAATTGTATGGTTATATGGATAAAAGGAGAGAATGGAACGGTAGAAAAAATTGAGCGCAATTTTTTCCCTTCGTTCTATGTCTATTCATCGCAAGCCGATTTGAAGGATTTGGAGCAGATTCTTGCGGATAATCCTGCCATTAACTCTTTGGAATACGAAGAAAAAAGTTTGTGGTTGGGCGAGGCGTCAAAAAAAGTGCTGAGGGTCTCGCTACAAGACTTCGGGATGCTAAAGGAATTGGCAAGAGAAATAGATGAGATGGGTGAGTTTTCTAAATTCGAGCTGTTCAACGTGGACCTCAGCATTCCTTTCGCTTTTTTGCTTGAAACAGGTATAATCCCGATGACTTTTAGCGAGTGTAAAAACGAATCCGATTTTAAATTTGAGCTACTTGAAGACATCAATTCAGTTGATTATTCGATACCAGAGATGAGAAGTGCAGAATTAGATGTAGAAATCGAAACGGAAGGTATTCCATCACCTGACGACCCTATTTCAAAAATAGTTCTGGGCGATAGGGTTATAGAGGGAAAAGGAGAGGCGGAAATGCTACTTCAACTCGTAGATGAAATAAGACACAGTGATCCAGACATTCTGTACACAAACAATGGTGACTCATTCCTTCTTCCATATCTCTATTACAGGGCAAAACAGAACGAAATAGACGATTTTTTCCTCGGTAGAGATACAGACCTGAAGCCCGTTGGAAAGGGAAAGTCATACTTCAGTTATGGTAGAATATTATACAAGCCACCAAGATGCGTGTTAAATGGGCGGATACATATTGATAAGAACAATTCGTTCATATACAGAGAAAGTGGAATTCATGGATTAATCGAGCTGTCGCGATTATCGCGGATACCATTGCAAGCACTGTCAAGGGTAACTCCCGGCACGGTAATCTCTGCAATGCAAATCGCTCAAGCGCTCCGGGAGAACGTCTTAGTTCGCTGGAAGAAGAACGTTCCGGAGGATTTCAAGGATGCGAAAACACTATTCCTCGCTGACCGCGGAGGTATGATTTACGAGCCAAAGACAGGTATCCATGAAAATGTGCTCGAAATAGATTTCTCATCCCTGTATCCTGCGATAATGGTGAAGCATAACATATCCCCGGAGACCGTCCTCTGTAAATGCTGTACGAATAGCAAACATCGTGCTCCTATTATTGATTACAACATCTGCGAGAGAAGGGTTGGACTGATTCCAAGAGTATTAGAACCGCTAATAAACAGGAGGATGGAATATAAAAAGAGGGTTAAGGAAGGCTATGGCGAATTCCGTGAAATCTACGATGCGAGGAAAAAAGCATTGAAATGGATTCTCGTTACCTGTTTTGGATACACGGGGTACCGGAACGCAAGGTTTGGCAGAATAGAATGCCATGAGGTGATAAATGCTTATGGCAGAGAATTGTTGCTCGACACGGCGAAAATCGCTGAAGATTTGGGATACAAAGTGCTTCATGGTATTGTTGATTCCTTATGGCTGAAAAGCAGCAGTAACAACTCAAATAACCATGAAAAACTATGCGAAAAGATATTCGAGCAGAGTGGCATTTCAATTGAACTCGAGGGTATCTATAAGTGGATAGTTTTTCTTACCAGAAGGGCAGACCACACGGGCGCACTTAATAGATACTATGGTCTATTTGAGCACGGCGAAATGAAAATCCGGGGTCTGGAACTCAGAAGGAGTGATACCCCACCATTAATTAAGGATGCTCAGATGGATATGCTTAAGGTTATGGCAAAGGCGGGTGATGTGTCGGAATTACAGGAGCTTATCCCGGAGGTTATAGAGGTTGTCAGGAGATATGCGGACATGATAATGAATGGAGAATGTGATTTGAAGGACCTGGTTTTCACATCTGTTGTTTCAAAAGATTTGGAATATTACGTGCAGCTCAATAATAATCTTGCATGCATGCTGCAGCTTAAGAATGCGGGACTGAAGGTAAGACCGGGAGAGCAGGTTAAATACATAATTACTGATGCCGAATCGAAAAGGTACAGCAAAAAGGTAAAGGCATGGCAACTGACAAAAGGTGATGAGAGATTGTTATACGATAAAAAGAAATATTTAGCGCTTCTGGTGCGCGCTGCGGAGAGCATTTTGGCTCCGTTTGGTTACACGGCGCGTAGACTCGCAGATATTGTTAGACCTGCACGACAGCTTACGCTTATCCTCAAGGATAAAAGCAGAGCATATTAAGGCTTGTTGAAGCAAACATACATCAAAGTAAGTTAAAAATTAAAGTCGGCACTCCTGATTTGACAACCCTAAATCCATGCATCCGGTCGGAAGCAGTGCTGGAAATGGGCATGACCCCGGTAAAACGTCTCTTCTTGGCGAGAATGATGATTTTGGTCTTTTGCATGATGCCACTTTGGTTGATTACTTTTAACTTTTATTTTAACGAAAAGTTTTTTAACTACTAAAGAAGATGCAGAAAATGGTACATATAAAATGCCAGAACCAACTAAAAAGAAGTCCTTTACTATTCATGATTTACCAGTTTCGGAGCGACCTAGAGAACGGCTTTTAAAGTTCGGCTCAGAAGCTCTTTCAGCACAGGAAATTTTAGCTTTGGTTTTAGGGCGAGGCATTGCAGGTGAATCTGTAATGGTAACTGCTCAGAGGCTTTTAAGTGAATTTGGCAACCTTAAAGGAATTGCTAATGCTTCTATTGAAGAGCTGTCTAAAGTGAAAGGAATTGGTGTGGCAAAAGCGGCACAACTTAAAGCTTCTTTTGAACTCGCTAATAGAGTAGAAGAAAGTTATTTGTACGAAAAAGAAGGAAAAACAGTCAGAACTCTTGAAGATGCTGTGAACCTGGTTAAAAGCAGATTGCGAGGCAAGAAGAAAGAGCACTTTATAGTTCTTCTTTTAGATACTCGAAGTCATCTGATTACCACTTCAGAAATATCAATAGGAAGTCTTGATACCAGCATTGCTCACCCAAGAGAGGTCTTTAAAGAAGCTATCTCTGCAAGTGCAAGTTCTTGTATTTTTATTCATAATCATCCTTCGGGAGACCCTACGCCAAGTGAAGATGAAACCGAGTTGGAGGTCGTTATACTATGATAATACGTGAATCGCAAATAGAAGATGTGCTTGCAACCTATCCGGATATTACTAAGGAAATATTGGGAATCTCTGAAGACCTTACATTACTATCTCGACAAAAAATACTGCCGTCTGGTAACAAGCTCGATTTGCTTTTTGTCGCTGGGACAAAACTTAAGTTGGTGGAATTGAAAGTCGAAGCATCGCAAAATAAATTTATAGAACAAACAGAACAATATAAAAACGAGTTACTTGAACTCCAAAAGAGAGAGAAGTTGGTTAAGGGAGCAGTGGATGCCTATCTCTTATGTCCTTCAATCTCAAAAAGGCATAAAGAAGCATGTACCTTAAAAGGTATTAAACCCATTGAATATTCCCCAGAATTTGTATTGGAGTCATTTTTCAGTAGATTGAAAAACTTAGCGGGTTTTATAACGATAAAACCAGCCGATCATGGATTATGGAATCTTCACCTTTTTAACAGGTTGTTATACCAAATGGAAGAGCTACACACAAAGGAAGAACTTATTAGCAAAACGGAGCTATCAAAAAGCACAA
>JAODGF010000101.1 GCA_025464645.1 Methanosarcinales archaeon | reverse complement strand
GCACTGGCAATCCAATAAGCGCCCGAAGCTGCATATTCTCTTACCCACGCTATTGCAGGCTTCTCCATATTTTCTATACAGGTTGCTATTTCTTTGGATGCAAAAGGCGTCCCTCCGGGAGAATTTATCTCAAATATCACTGCTTTTATCTTCCGCTTCTTCTCTACTTCCTCTATATCTTTTATTATTTCCGTAGATGCAGCCATGAGTCCGAAAATCGATTCCTCTGACGTAATCATCCCTTTTATTGGGACTATCGCAATTGCTCCTTTTTCTTTCATTTTATTTTACGCATGGTTCTTATATTATCCTTTCTTCCTTAAGAAAATTGTTGTGATAACCATCGGGTTTTAAATTTTTCGGTAACCAAACAAAAATTGTAAATAAAAATGAATGATTTAGCATCGCGAATAAGCGAATGGATAAGAGAAAGAGTAAAGGGAGCAGGAGCTAAAGGCGTGGTCCTGGGTATGAGTGGCGGACTCGACTCCTCAGTCACTGCGGTATTATGCAAAAAAGCCTTTCCTAATTCCACGCTTGGCTTGATAATGCCCTGCTTTTCATCAAAAGAAGACGTAACGCATGCGAAAGTGGTTGCAAATAAGTTTGGCATAGAGACGAAGGAGATAGACCTCTCGGATATCTTCAAATCGTTTTTGAATACCTTAGAAGAGCGAGAATACGACGAAGATATAGATGTAAAAAATGAAGGAAAAGAAGGAATAGATATTGCAGTTGCTAACCTGAAACCTCGTCTCAGGATGATTTGCCTTTATTACTTCGCAAATAAACTCCATTATTTGGTGGTTGGCACAGGGAACAAGAGCGAAATTGCCATAGGTTATTTTACCAAGTATGGCGATGGTGCTGCGGACATACTGCCGCTTGGCGACTTACTGAAGACAGAAGAGAGGAAATTGGCAGAGGAGCTTGACATTCCTACCGCAATAATAGATAAGGTCCCGAGTGCAGGTCTGTGGGCGGGTCAAACAGATGAATCCGAACTTGGAATGGGTTATGATGAGCTGGATAGAATCCTCTTAGCGCTGGAAAGTGGAGATTTTAGCGGTTGCGACCCGGAATTAGTGAAAAGAGTAAAACAGATGATGGAAGCTTCGAGACATAAAAGAGAAACAATACCAGTTTTTAATTACCGCCGAGAGCGCAGAGAGCACTGAGATGATGTGAAGACATGAAGTGTGAGTAAGCCAAACTCCTCAAACCTGATTCGCTCCTTCCTCAAGCCTCGGTAGCCTGACCGAAAACGACACCCGATATATATTCCGCCCGTCTTTCCTACCATATAATTTCCTACTCTCTGAAAAACTACCACCTAATTTCTTCACTATCTGCCTCGAAATCCTGCGTCCACATTCCATACTGCTGACATACACATCCAGCCCCTCTTTCAACTTCATTTCCTTAGAAATAAAATCCGCTTCTCCTACTGAAGAATATGCAATTTCTTCCGCCACGGCGAGTTCTTCTTCCGTTGGAATCCTATTCTTTGCCCTTATTTGCACTATACCCTCGTAATATCCGCCTGCTATTCTACTGCACCTTTCACAAGTCTCTTTTTTTAAAATAACTTCTACTTCTCCCTTTTCTTCTATTTCTATACCTTTTAGCTCTGCTTTTACATTCAAAAAAGCAATCGCTCGGCTCTCATTCTCTTTTTGCTCCACTCTCAACTCTTCTATTTCAACCCCGCACTCGTATCCATATCGCTTTCTTAGTTCTTTACTTACGGAATCTGTAACTGCTTCCTCTATGCTCGTCCTCTCTTTTCCTCTGCCTTTAAAATAACCGCCACAATTCACACATACGCTTACATTCACCTTCAAATCGGGTTCAATTAAGCTTATCTGCTTTATAAAGCAGTCTTTACATAAAGAATCAAAAAGTTCGTCCGTTTTTTTACCACATTTGGGGCAAAATTTACTCCACTTCTCTTTCCCTCGCCTTCTCTCTTTCATATCGCTCTGTTATAAAAGCTCGTTTTGCTTTATACTTTACTTTTCCTTCGTCATATCCGTATTCATCCACGAGCTTCTCCAATAATCGCTTTTTACTCCCTCCCCTCAGTTGTAACTCTTCCATTACCGCTTTAACTATCCTCTCTTTTTCTTCGCTCATTCTACTTGTATCCCACATGTAATAAATTTTTCCAATCTCAAAAGTTTTTATATACATACTTCCTATTTATGAGTCATATCCCAAAATTGGGATAACGGAGATGATGGAAGATGAAGATGAACGGGGATATAATGCTCTCGTTAAGAAAACTTGCTTTGTTAGGCGCGGTAGAGCAACCTGTTAAGTTATCTTCTGTTCATTTCGCCGAAGTTATCAAATCAAGCGTACAAACCGCAGCGAGACGACTCCAGGAGCTTGAAAAAGAGGGGTTCGTGCATAGAAGAATAATAGCAGATGGGCAGTGGGTAATACTGACAAAAAGAGGAGTAGAGCAATTAAAGCGCGAATGCTATGAATACCAGGAGCTATTTTTTTCTACGCCGAAAATCGAGGTTGAGATAGGTGGTCGCTTGATTACAGGTATGGGAGAGGGGGAGTATTATACGACACTGGACGGGTATAGGAAGCAATTCGAGGCTAAATTAGGCTTTACTCCTTTTCCTGGCACCCTAAATCTCAGTCTGGACTTGCTTTGTATAGTAACAAGGAAGAAGTTGGATGCGCGAAGAGGGATAGAAATAGAAGGTTTTGAATTAGAAAAACGGACTTTTGGCGGTGCTAAGTGTTTCCCCTGTAAGATATTGGATGACCGAGCTGAAGGGATTAAAAGTGCCGTTATTATTCCACACCGCACACATTATCCTGATGATATTCTGGAGATAATTTCACCGGTTTTCTTGCGAGGTGAACTCGCTCTAAGGGACGGAGATGAGATAAGAATAAGGGTGGTGATATGAATATGAACATCCCAGAATCAGTAAAAAAAGGGATAGAAGACGTGAAAGAGGGAAAAATCGTGTTGATCTTTGATGCCGAGGATAGAGAAGGCGAGACTGACTTCGTAGTACCAGCTTCTTTTATCACGGCACAAAAGGTTGCTTATTTTAGAAATGTGGCAGGGGGACTTATATGTGTTGCTATTCATCCTATTGCAGCAGAAAAACTCGGGCTTCCACTCATGAGCGACATTTTGAGGAACGTTAACTCCAACTTCTCCTCTCTAAGAAAAATCGTAGAGGAGAAGGGCGACCTTTCGTATGATAAACGTTCCTCTTTCTCTCTGTGGGTGAATCATCGTGACACATTCACCGGTATAACAGATAGAGACAGAGCATTGACGATAAAAAAGATAGGTGAAGCAGTGGATAAAGTATTGAACGGAAACTCATACGACTTTTACAATGAATTCCGAACTCCAGGGCATGTTTCAATATTAAGGGCTGCGGAAAGATTACTGGATGAGAGAAGAGGACAGACCGAACTCTCCGTGGCATTGGCGTTGCTCGCAGGTATACCGCCTGCAATGGTAATATGCGAAATGCTGGACCGCGAATCGGGAAACGCTCTTTCAAAGGCTAATGCAATCGCTTTCGCATCGGAACGGGATTTGATCTTTATGGAGGGAAAGGAAATAGTAGATGCATATCAATCAATTGGCTCACCATGATGTCAACTTCGCTTTCATAACACCTTTTATAGAAAAATAGCACAAAACGTGTCAGCGATAAAGCCTCTTGTTACCTTTTTGCAACAACCCAAACTCAACCGTTCTTTATCGGAGAATCACGCTCTGCCCTGCCGGAACCACCTATTTGTTACCCGCTAAAAAAGAGTTATTGTTCCTCGCTACCAGCGACGCAAGTTCAGTCCCGAGGACGAAAACCGCCTGCTTGTGCTCTTCTTTGCTTCGGTGCACCTGGAAAGGCGAGATGCCCAGCTCGTTGTATTTCGCGAAATCACAGTCCACGCCATTCTCCTCACAGTACTTCTTCAACTGAGCCAATAACAAATGCAAATGTACCAGCTCTTCTTTTTTCATGTTTCACACACTTTATGTTATTGACTTATGAATATATAAATATTGTCGTTCACAAAAAATATTCTCAAGTGCCGCTGTGGCTTAGAGGTAGAGCGGCTGACTCGTAATCAGCAGGTCGTGGGTTCAAATCCCACCGGCGGCTTTCTCGCATCCCAGCGCAACATGAACGTGCAACCAAAGACCCTATTGCAAAAAGAAAATAATTTCAGTGAATGGTATAACGAGATACTGAAGCGTGCGGAGATTTTAGATGTCCGGTATCCTGTGAAGGGAGTGTATGTGTGGTATCCATACGGCTATAAACTGAGGAATCTTATTTACACGATTTTGAGGTCCTTGATGGATAAGGAACACAAAGAGACGCTGTTTCCTCTATTGATACCAAAAGAGGAGTTGATGAAAGAGCGCGAACACATAAAAGGGTTTGAAGAAGAAGTCTTCTGGGTGACAAAAGGCGGAAGCACAGAGTTGGATATTCCTCTTGCACTTCGTCCTACCTCTGAGACTGCGATATACCCGGTGTTTAGGGTGTGGATAAGATCGCATCGCGACCTGCCTCTCCGGATATATCAGATAGTAAATACGTTTAGATATGAAACGAAGCATACAAGACCTCTTATTCGGCTGCGTGAGATAACCTCCTTCAAGGAGGCGCATACTGCACATGCAGACAGAGCTGATGCCGAGGAGCAAGTAAAAAAGGCGGTAGCTTTATACAGAAAATTCTTCGATGAGCTTGCTGTCCCTTATGTGATCACAAGAAGACCGGAGTGGGATAAATTCCCAGGGGCAGAATATTCTATTGCATTTGATACGCTTATGCCAGATGGTAAGACAATGCAGATTGCTACAATCCATTTGCTTGGCGAGAGCTTTGCAAGAACTTTTGATATAAAATATGAGGATAAAGATGGCTCGCTGAGGTACGTAAATCAAACATGTTATGGCATTTCAGAAAGGTGCGTTGCTGCGGTAATATCCGTTCATGGTGACGAACATGGTTTGATGCTACCCCCAGGAGTCGCACCTATACAGGTTGTTATCGTGCCTATTGTCTATTCAAGCGAAGGGAAAAATGGAGAAGTGGAAAAAGTTTGCCTTGCGGTGTATGAAAAATTGAAAGAAGCAGGCATAAGAGCTTTCTTCGATAACTCTGAGGATAGACCGGGGGCAAAGTATTACCGATGGGAGATGAAGGGGGTACCTCTGAGGATAGAGGTGGGTCCAAGGGATATAAGAAACAACAGGTGTGAATTCGTGAGAAGAGATAACTTCTCAAGAATGCAAGTTCCTCTTGGCGATGTGGTATCAGAAGTGAAGGGGACATTAAATAAAATCCAGAACGATATTGCCAAACGCGCAAGAGAAACTTTCTTCGCTAATATCTATAAAACCGAAGGCGATGAAGAGATGGAAGAGCTGAGTCCAAAGGCTGCTCATGGCATCGTTTCTATATTTCTGTGCGAAAGCGAAAGATGCGGACAGGAAATAGAGGAGCACCTTGGTGTAAATGTGTTAGGGGAGGCGCTATATGGCGATGGGACCGAGAATGGAGAAGGAGGAAAAAGCGAGGGGAAATGCATGATTTGTTCGAAAAAGGGGAAGAAGGTATATGTTGCAAGGGCATATTGAAAAAAATCGAAAAGCTTAAAACATCTAAAGGAATCTCTTCTCAAGAAGAGGCTTTATGAAAGTGAGAAAAGGCAGGAAAAGGGTAGGGTATATAAACGGAATAATAAAGAATGTCCGCAATGTGAACAAGAATGAGTTTAAAGCTTTTTATGACGACCTCAACGCTGCTGATTGTATCATTCTGGTTGGGGAAGGAAGGTCGCAGAGCGCATTGTACATAGGGATGGGACAAATGGATAAGTGGGTACGAACAATGTTTGATGTAGATTTTCCAGGCAGAAACATAGTGGAGGCAGCACCGGTTTTGGCGAAGAAGTATGATAAAATAGCGCTGCTTGTTAATTCCGGAAGTGGTGAGACTTCAACCCCTAAGATAGTGGTTAAACAACTTTCTGATTATATCGAGCAAGAGAAAAGTGACAAATTTACCATTGATGCGGTTGTCTCGAACACGAACTCATCGATTGGGATGATAAAAGAGAAAGACTATGGTACCGTGGTCGAACTGAAAGGTAGGGAGAGAAAAACCAATACCTCCAATGCATATCTTAAACACGGCATAATGAACGATGTTTATGAATTGGGTTCGTTGCTGTTATTTCAGAAAACAAAGGAGGCAATAAACGAGAAGGAGGATTATAATGCGGTATTTGAGAAGATGGATGAGGAATCGAAGGTTATAGGCAAAATTGTGGATGAATTTGTCAGTTCCAATATTTATAATGGCATTATTGACAAGTTGGAGACGAGAAGCCGCATAACCATGGGTGGACTGGGACCTGCGAGAAATGTAGCAAAGATGACTGCAATAAGGCTGCAACATGTCAAAAGAGCCATTGGCGATGAAGCTTACTTATCCGGACCTTTTGCGCCGAGACCACGCGCCGGGGATATACTATTTTTAATCTCATGGTCTGGAGAGACAGAACCACTTTTGGGGTGGTGTAGAGAGCAAAAAGAATTTGGAGGCAGTGCTTATTCTATCGTAGGCAATGAATCCACCTTATCGAGGGAGTCGGATAGTTTCATAATAGAATCCTCACCTACCACTTTTTATGAGCGAGCGACGTTTGCGCTCAGTCCCCTCCCACTGCATTTAGTGGAAAGATTGCGGCAGCGTGGGTTCAAGCTACCTGAATACATTATGGAGTGGTGGCAGCACTCGGTGACGCAATAGCTATTGCGGTTTTCCTGCACTTCACTTTATCGCCTTTTTTCACCAGGATCTCAAAACCTTCGGGAATGCTCACATCCACACGAGAGCCGAAACAAATCTTACCTATCCGTTCGGCTTTAGCAACCTCCTGCCCCTCTTTCACCTCGCACTTTATTTTCCTTGTAAAAAATCCAGCTATTTGCACGATTTTTATATCGCCGTATTTTGTCTCGAGTTCTATCGTGTTTTTCGTGTTAAAATCGCTGCTTCTGAGGAAAGCGGGCTTAAAATTGCCCTTCTCAGGAATTATCTTCTTCACTATGCCGTCTAAAGGTGCAGCAGTGATGTGGACATTATGAAGATGCATGAAAATGGAAATAGTCCTTCCGTGTATCCTTATTACCCGCCCGCTTGCAGGCGAGAGCATGTGTTCGGTCATATCCTCTTGAAATCCCAAATCCCAATACTACCAATTTGTTCATTCTCTCTTTGTTTTATTAATATATCATATATCTTCCCTTCTTTGGGATTTGGAAATTGTGATTTACTTGGGATTTGGGCGTATTTGAGATTGGGATTTTTCATTTTTCTCCTCTAACAGTTAATGAAATCCATATCTTCCTATCAGTGGCACAAAAACCACACTGCATTTTCTCTCCCTCTCTACTCCATTTCTCTTCCTCACCAGATATAACTCTTGCATGTATCTCCCAACGGGTATGACCATTTTTCCACCGGTTTTCAACTGCTCAAGCAGTGGTGGTGGCACGTCAGGAGCGGCACAAGTTACGCTTATTTTGTCATAAGGTGCATATTCTGGCAGACCAAGCGTTCCGTCACCAAGCGTCACCGTCACATGCTTATATCCCGCTCGCTTCAGGTTCTCTCTCGAATATTCTACCAACCACTGTATCCTTTCTACGGAATATACATGTCCCGCTTCTCCTATTATCTCTGCAATGACCGCGGCATGGTATCCCGAACCTGCGCCAACTTCGAGCACTTTCTCTCCCTTCCCCAGCTCCAAGTAATCACACATTATCGCGACCATGTGTGGTGCGCTTATCGTCTGACCTTCCCCAATAGGCAGTGGATAATCGCCATATGCTTGATCCCTAAGATGGAGCGGGACAAAAAGGTGCCTTTTGACATGCATCATCGCTTCTAATACTTCCTCACCGATACCATATGTTCTGAGAAGCTCCACCATCTTCCTTCTTTCAACCCCAAAATTCCTTTCCTCTTCGTCCCGTTCTCTATTCTCTTCCTCTGCTTTCATCGGCGAAAAAATCCCTTTCCTCTTCTCTCCTCTTCCTCTCCAATAACGAGTAAACCGTGCTATGAGGTACACCATTTATCAGCATCTCTATTGCCTCACGCGCAGTTCTTATCTGGTGCGAATAACCGATTATGCCTATGGTCTTTCCATAAACAGAGATTTTAGCATCCGTAAGGTTCTCTATCACTCTTCTCGTTCTCCCATTTCGCCCTATTACACGCCCTTTCACTCTTTTTAGCGTCTTCGGCGTGAGATGAGCGATGGAAATGACATCGAATAAGAGCAAATCATCTTCAAGGAG
>JAODGF010000100.1 GCA_025464645.1 Methanosarcinales archaeon | reverse complement strand
GCAAGTATTGGCGCTAATTCAACGATTGTCTGCGGAGTGGTGATAGGGGAGTATGCAATGATAGGTGCGGGTTCGGTAATAACGGGTAATGTGCCACCTTTTGGGTTGGTGTATGGCAATCCAGGGGAATTGAGAGGTTTTGTATGTTATTGTGGTAGGAGGCTGAGAAGGATTATCAGGGAAGACAACGAAAAAACAATTTATAAATGTGAATGTGGGAAGGAAGTAGAAACCACAAGATTTCACAAGATTAACACAGAAGAGAGAGAAATGTGTGTTACAAATGAAAGAGTCTGGAGGTGAAAAGAAGAATCTTGTGAGAATCTGTGTAATCGGGTGGTTATAATGAAGATAGCAGTAATAGGTTTGGGGAAGGCGGGCTTGCCTATTGCAAGTGTTATAGCAGATAGCGGCTTTGAGGTCGTTGGTGTAGACATAGACGAAAGGAAATGTGAAGGTATCAATAAGGGCGAAAATCCAATTCCCGAGGAGATGGGTCTGGACGTGCTAATCAAGAGGCATGGAGGTAAGGATTTAATTGCAACTGCTAATTATGAGGATGCAAAGGAATGCGAGGTATTCATTATAATTGTACCGCTGTTTACGGATGAGAACCACATTCCCGATTATCGTATCATGGAGAGTGCATTCAGGAACGTCGGCAGATTGTTAAAGAAGGGCGATCTGGTGGTTCTGGAGACGAGCGTATCTCCGGGGACTACGGAGGAACGTGCGAGGAAATGGCTGGAAGAAGAAAGCGGACTAAAGTTGGGTGAATTTTACCTTGCACACTCGCCTGAAAGGATAATGACAGGGTTCAGTGTTTCTCGATTGAAAGAATTCCCAAAGGTTGTGGGTGGCGCAGATAGAGAAAGTGGGGAGAAGGCATTAGAAATCTATAAAAAATTTGTTCCCAACGTACATCTGGTCTCTTCTGCACGCGTTGCGGAATTTATAAAACTCATAGAAGGGTGTTACCGCGACGTTAACATCGGCTTAGCAAACGAACTGCTTAAGATTGCAGATGAGCTGGGCGTGGATTTTTACGAGGCAAGAGAGTATGCGAATCACGAATATTGTCAGATTCATCTGCCTTCTACGGGAGTTGGAGGGCATTGTATTCCGGTGTATCCATGGTTCTTGATAAAGGAGATGGAGAAGAGGGAGAAGTTCGATCATGCAAGGTTGTTGAGAACTTCGAGAGAGTTAAACGATGAAATGGTTGGATATTGGGCGGAGAAGATTGTTTTGGAGTGCATGGGGCTTAATAAGCCGTTAAACGAAGTAAAAATCTGTGTAAAAGGAATAACGTTCAGAGAGGGCGTGAAGGAATTATATCACAGCCGGAATTTAGCTTTAGTGAAGCTTCTGATGAGAAAAGGATTGAACGTTTATGTTTATGACGAGCTGTTTACAGAGGACGAAGTGGGAGAAATGGGGTTAATGTGGATAGAACCAGAGGATGCGGATTTGGTGTTTGATTGTTTTGGATTGAAAATGGAGCGGGGGCAATGCCAATTGGGGAGATAGATGGCGAAGTAAGATATACCGATAAGTTTATTCGGATGAAATAAAATGAGCGGATATATAGTTAAGGTGGGGAAGAAGGGGGAATTATACACCCCAAAGAAGCTGAGATCACAGATAGGTTTGGACCCAGGAAGTGAATTCATTGCAGTAGTGAAAGGTGATGAGATCATCTTAAAGAAGCGAAAAACCTAATACAGCGCTATCAAATTTCGCTTTTTGACAGAAAAAGTCAAGGGAGTTGTAAAAAGATAGGAGAGTGAAGAAGAATGGAAGAGGAGATAACAATCAAAATAGAAGTGAGTGAGAAATGAGAATACTACTGGTGTCAACACAGGATTACATACATCATCCGGTACCGTCACGGCATCATTACATATTTGAAGAGCTTGCGAAACGGCATGAGGTGCACGTGCCGCATTTCCACGTGAGCAGGGGCAAGGCGCGAGCGACGAGGTTGATTGTTCATGAAGCGACACGGTTTCCCGTCAGGGAGCCAATATTGCACTATACGTTGAATGCGCCGTATCAGTATGCCACGTTCAAGCGGATGGCGAATAATTTTGAGCCAGAAGGAGAGCAGAGGAACGTATTTGGAGTGGGCAATGCAAGTGAAAAAATTAAGGAAGGGTAAGAAAAAAATTGTTCGCAGATGTTCTCATGCTTTTAAAAACAAAATTATTATGGATGTCCAAACAATAGATTTAAGTATATAGGGTTATAACATAATATTGGGCGATGAAACAGATGGAAAGTCTCTTGGAATTACTGCCGGAAGGAATAGTTCAGAAACTTAAAAGTATCTCGGAAAGGATGTCCATACCTGAGAAGGAGATTATAAGGAGAAGTGTAGAGGCATATATCGGGAAATTAGAGGGAAGGGAAGAAGAGCTTGAACTTGTTGGATTCGGAATGTGGAAGGATCGGTCTGAAATGGGCAATTCATCTAAATGGGTAGAGGAACTGAGAAAGAAAGAGTGGAATAGATGGAAATGATAATTTTAGATACGGACATCTTTATTGATTATTTCCGAGGGATAGAAGTGGCGGTGGACTATATAGAAGGGATTCCAATAGACGAACGAGCAACAACCGATATAACGCTAATGGAGCTCTTTAAAGGTGCTAGAAATAAAGAAGAACTCGGAAACATAGATAAGTTCATCAAGCGAAATATTTTTATCGTGCTCCCCGTATCATCGTCAGCATCTCGGAGAGCGGTGAAAATCCTGAGACGCTATACCCTGCAAAAGGGTTTAGGGTTGCCAGATGCTTTGATAGCTGGAGTTACACTCTCTGTTGATGGTAAACTTATCACGGGCAATAAGAGACATTTTAAATTCATAGAGGGATTAAAAGTGGATTTACCCTCTTATCGTAGAGATATTATGGAGAAATAGGATGCAAAAATCTTCTTTGTATGCCCCGCATTCTCTTCGTTCATCCGAAATGACCTGGACATACTCAGCTGGCATTTTGATGCGCGGGTTGCACATTATCAAGGTAAGAGAAGAATGCTGAAATTCGTGATTGAAACGCTTAAAGAAGTTTTGTGGGCAGATGTAACTTTTTCATGGTTTGCTGATGTTCATGCTTTCGTGGCAGTTCAGGAAAAGCTGCGGAGTTACTCGGAGTGCATAGGTTGGAGAAGGGAGTTGTAAAAAGATAGGAGAGTGAAGAAAAATGGAAGAGGAGATGAAAATCAAAAAGAGGAGCGAGTGAGAAATGAGAATACTCTTAGTTTCAACACAGGATTACATACACCATCCGATTCCTTCAAGGCACCACTACATATTCGAGGAGCTTGCGAAGCGGCATGAAGTTCACGTACCCCATTTTCACGTCAGCAGGGGCAAAGAGCGAGCGACGAGGTTGATTGTTCACGAAGCAACGTTGTTTCCCATTAGGGAGCCCATGTTGCATTACACGCTGAATGCACTGTACCAGTATGCGGTATTCAAGCGAATAGTAAAAGAAGCGAAGATAGACATCGTTGTGGCGGCACATCTTTTTGCCGGTGCTGCGGTGATAAAAGCGGCGAAGAAATACGGTGTGCCGGTAGTGTTTGATTTGAAGGACTGGTTTCCGGATTCGGCAGCGGCGTATTATAAAAACAAAATGATGAAATGGATATTGAGGGAAGGCGTGTGGTGGATTACAAAGCATAATCTCGACAGGAGTGATAGGATAACGACGGTATCGCCTTCGCTTGTAGAGCGACTGAAAAAATACGGATACGATGCAAGGTTGATTACAAATGGTGTGGATACGGATATTTTCAAGCCGATGGATTCGAGAGCGGGAAAAAGGATGCTGGGATTGGACGAGGATTGTTTTGTGATTGGGTATGTAGGGTCAATAGAAAAATGGTACGCTCTGGACGAGGTGATAAAAACATTCTCAGGAATTGTGAAAGAGAAATATTGTCAAAATGTGCGATTAGTGATAGTTGGTGACTCGCTGTTCACCGATTACGAAGAACAACTTAAGAGATTAGTAAGCGAAGTGGGAGTTGACGATAAGGTTGTATTTACCGGCTCGGTCGAATATAAAAACCTTCCTGAATACATTGCGGCAATGGATGTATGCCTTATCCCACTTGCACCAACGCAGTGGCGGAACATAGCACTACCAAACAAGTTCTTTGAGTATAGCGCATGTGGAAAGCCGATTTTATCAACGCCTATTCCGGGTATTATGAAAATAGGAGGAGAGAATCTCTTTATTTACCGGAGTAAAGATGAGTTCGTTGAAGAGATAAAAAGAGTTATGGATAACCCAAGAACGTACAGGATAGAAATGGAGAAGTACAGCTGGAAGAGCAAAGCAAGGGAGTTTGAAGATTTATTAGAAGAGGTTGTTATACGCGGAGCAAAAATTTATTGACTGTTTAAACCATAACTCCGCCTAATTTACGTAATATGTTCCATCTTCACGAGCTTTTCACAAGTTGTTTTGATGTGGGAGGTTGTGGTCCTGCCAGAACCTTTAACGCCGGAGGATTTGAAGAAAAAACACAGGTC
>JAODGF010000099.1 GCA_025464645.1 Methanosarcinales archaeon | reverse complement strand
ACGCCATCGTTTCCCCCATCATTCCGATTTCAACGTAAGGATTGACTCCCGCCGTTTCTAATCTGCTCAGCATTTCCGCGGTTACATCGAACTCCATCACAACTTCTACAAACTTCTCTGGTTGGTCCAGATAAGGCATCAAACCCCAATCGCCTTTTAACCTGCTCGTCCAGAATATAGGATTAGCAGTAAATCCCGGTGGGAAATAACTGCTTCCGTTTATATTTGAAACAGCATTCGCTTCGGTCCAATTAAATTGCAACACGACACCCGTTCCCCTATCATCTGTTTCGTTCCATTTAACGAATATCCCGACGACATCTGATGGCAGAGCTGTTTCTTGCTCTTTAGTGAGCTGTTTTACAAACATAGTCCTCTTTCCCGGCGTTAGATCCAGAAGAGTCTGTATAGCATCGTCTTTGCACCAGGGTGGAGATGCAATCCAGATATATTTCTCGCCTTTTTTTAGCGTGTAATTTTGTTGAATGTATCCGGTAATCAGGTAACCGGCGCTTACTCCTGGACATATGTGGTTGTGCCATTCACCGCATTTCAAGAGATCATAAGGCGCATCCAAGCCCCAGATACTTGCAATTGTCGCTATGCTGAATGCATCGTTTCTTTCGAGACCTATCTCTCCAAGATCGCCTTCCAAAGAAGTCCAATTTTCTTTCGCACCGTCTGATGTCTCCCAATTTACCAGGTATTCACTGTCCCACTTTTCTTCTCGCTCTTCCTTTGTAATGATTGGAACGGTAGTTAAAGTAGCTTTAGGCTCTGCATCTCCTTCTTTAAGTGCTATGATATAACAGTTGTTTGCCTTAGCTCCTTTTTTGAATATGGCGATTATTAGCTGGTAGTACGTTGGTCGGTGAAACATCAATAAATTTCCGTTTCCAATAGAACAACCTGTTTTATCCTGAATTAAATCAATGTATTCTTCTGTCGTGTTTCCCTTTATTTTAACATACGTAGCATCGGTTAAAACGCATAAGTCTGGATTGCCTTTTTCTACACCCAATGCTTCCATTCCCTTTTCTATTAAATTTTCAATCGTTAGAGGTTCCTGTGCCGATTCTATTAAAATTTCCGTATCCCCTCCAACCACCGATTCGTTCTTGTACTCGTCCTTGATTATGCCGCTAAAATTGTAAGTGCCTTCGGTGTCGGGTGCCTTCACCGTGTAAGTGAAAGAAGTTTCATTCCACAAAGCGAACCTGACTGTGTTTGTCTCGCTAAAAAGTCTTACGTGCCCGGGAGCGAGTGAGGATTTCATATAGCAAAATCCTTCTGGAAGTGTTTCATATACTGCGCCAAACATACCATAATCAGACGCTTCAATTGTCACCGTGAAATTTTCACCCGCAGGCACTGGTTCCGCAGGTAGTGTTCTTCTTGCTGCTGCTGTCACGTTTGCATTTTCAGACTCTACCGCCATCGTTGATCCCGCTTTTACGATGATTCCCGGTGTTTCTTGCATTGCAGCTCCGGCTCCCTCTATCATTCCTATTTCGACATAAGGATTGACCCCAGCCAGTTCTAATCTGCTCAGCATTTCTGCGGTTACATTGAACTCTTTTGCCACTTCTACAAACTTCTCCGGTTGGTCCAGATAAGGCATCAAACCCCAATCGCCTTTTAACCTGCTCGTCCAGAATATAGGATTGGCAGTAAATCCCGGGGGAAAATAGCTGCTTCCATTTATATTTGAAACTGTGTTCGCTTCAGTCCAATTAAATTGCAACACGACGCCTGTTCCGTTATCCTCTGTTTTGTTCCATTTAACGAGTATCCCGGCAACGTCGGTTGGCAGTTCCGCTTCTTGCTCTTTAGAGAGCTGCTTTACAAACATACTTCGCTTCCCCGGCGTTAGATCAAGAAGACTCTGTATGGCATCGTCTTTGCACCATGACGGGCATGCAATCCAGGTATATTTTTCTCCTTTTTTTAGCGGGTAATTTTGCTGAATGTATCCGGTAATCAGGTAGCCTGCACTTACTCCCGGACATAAGTGGTTGTGCCATTCGCTGCACCTCATGAAATCGTAAGGAGCATCCAAGCCCCATATACTCGCGATTGTGGCAATGCTGAACGCATCATCTCTTCCAAGACCGATTTCTTCAAAATCATTCTCCAAAACTGTCCAATTCCCTTTCGCCTCGTCCGACGTTTCCCAATTCGCCCAATACTCATTCTCCCACTCATTTTCTCGCTCTTCCTTTGTAATTGTTGGGACGGTAGTCACCACAGCTAAAGGCTCGTCATTTTTAAGAGCTATGACATAACAGTTGTTCTCTTTTGCTCCTTTTTTGAACATGGCGATTATCAGCGGGTAGTCCCTTGGTCGGTGAAACATCAATAAACTACCTTTTCCAATTGAGCAACCCGTTTTGTTCTGAATTAAATCAATGTAGTTCTCTGTCGTAATCCCTTCACTTTTGACATAGGTAGCATCAGTTAAAACGCACAAGTTTGGATCGCCTTTTTCCGCTCCTAATGCTTCCATTCCCTCTTCTATTGAAATCTCAATCGGTGAAGGTCCCTGTTCTACTACAATCTTCTTATCACCGCCTACTTCATATTCATTCTTGTCCATATCTTTGAGCATGCCACTGAAGTTGTAAGTTCCCGCGGTGTCAGACGCAATTACAGTATAACTGAAGGAAGTCTCGCCGAACAAGGTGAACTTAACCATGTTTAGCTCCGCCTTAATCTCTACTGATCCGGGATCGAGGGTGCATGTTACATAGCAAAAACCTTCTGGAAGAGTTTCCACTACTTGACCACCAAAACCGTAACCCGATGCTTCAATTCTTATGGTGAACGCGGTACCTGCGGATACTGGTTCTGCAGGCAGTGCCCTTGTTGCTGTTGGTGACCCTGCTGCCGTTATTGACACAAATACTGCGGTAAAAAGCAGCAACGACATCCCGATTACTACTAATAGTTGTCTTATTTTTATTTCACTTTCATTCATTTTTTATTACCTCCATTTTATTAGAAGTATAACCATATCACGTCTATCACGTCCTCCTTTGTGATTACATCTTTGAAGTAGTCCTGAATAGCATCGATTACTTCGTTTTTCTCGATTATGCCATTTTCGTTAGCATCGTACCTCCATGGATCAAAGAGGAATATGAGCTTATTCTGCGCAAGAGGGATGCTTCCAGCTATGGCATCTTTTGTATAGAACCAGGTATCAAGCTTTTCCGGGTTGTAAACACACCATATCTTTGGATGGTAAAGTGCATACACAGGAAGCTCCTCTGCAATAATCGTTTGCAGCTCGTCCACAAGTTCCTTTCGGTAATCCTCATTCATCGTCCTTCTTTGTCGTTCGTATATCTCATCATATTCTTCACTACGGTCTGTACCTCTGGCTACTGGTCTTAATACACGTGGATTTACTATTCCCCCATGACCGCGTATTGCAAGATGGAAATCACCAAGCGTTAACCTGGAGAGCAACTCCTTATGACCCACTGTTTTCACCTCTATTTCTATTCCAATATCCTTTAAGTCCTCACGTATGAACTCCGCTTCATCTACATAGTCCTCAGTAGTAAATAGCGTGAATTTAAGGTCTCCTCCCTCTGGATAGTCTCTTATGTTGTTATTGTTTGTATCCTTGAAACCCAGATAGTCAAGTATCTCTTTAGCCTTCGTTATATTGTGCTCATAACCCGGAAGACCGTGTTTATACCATTTTGACTTCGGATGCATTAAGCCCGTATTTGCGAGAATCGAACCGTCATGCGTCACTGTATGAACGATATCATTTCTGTCTATCCCATAAGCAATTGCCTTTCTGAAATCCACGTTATTCATTGGGGACTCATAAACATTGAAGTAGAGATTGAGCACCCACCAGCTCTCGCCCTCTTTTATCTTGAAATCAGGATCGTCTCTGAACCCATCAACTGCGACTGTCTCTTTTCCAGAGAAGGACGCAGCATCTATATCCCCTGTCTCCAGTGCAAGTACAACATGTTTAACGTCACCGACCTTTATAGAGATGAGTCTATCAATGATTGGTCTTCCCTTAAAGCACCTTTCATTCGCTTCATATTCATAATAGCCTTGTGTACCATCGTATTCTACCAGCTTCAGAGGTCCAGTTCCTACAACTGCTTCATCTTCACGGAATTTATATGGGTCTGTGATCTCCTCCCATATGTGCTCGGGAATTATCGGTACGCATCCTGCAACATCATCTATGAATGTCGGTCTCGACTCTTTAAGGTATATACTAACCGTATATGGGTCCAGCACATCCACGCGATCTATAACTCTTACCTCCTCCCCGTACCATATTGGCGGATGCTCCTTCAAGTAATCAAAAGTGAACTTAACGTCGTCTGCGGTAAATGGTTTTCCATCGCTCCATTTCACTCCTCTATGAAGGTAAAAAGTCCATATCTTAGCATCATAAGACCGGCTATAACTGTCTGCAAGCCAGGATATCTCACCATGTTTGTCCTTCCAGATCAGCGTATCGAAGATGAAGCTCATTCTGATATACCCTGGTCCTGTATAATAGTGTGCAAATGGAGTAGGATACCAGTAGTCATCTCCCTCTATCGTAACTACCTTCTCACTCTTCGCAGATTCTGATGATGCTATTCCACTGAACGCGCTGCTTAAGAGTATTGTCAAACTCAATACAGCGATAATTTTTTTCAATTCCCCTATACGCTTTCTGCTGCCCTTTTTTTCATCCATACCTTCCATTTTTCACTTCCCCCTTTTTAGCCTTATCCCTCCACGAATTCCAACCATGTAATAATAGATGCAGTTATTAGTTCCACGTTTTTACCTCTTATTTCCATATCTTCCCCTTTATCTCCCTCTTTATGTAACTTTTTGTAAGATGAAAAACATTTTTAGTTGACCTTACTTATAAGTTTTTCTATATTTTTATTAAGATCAAAGATCACGTCCAAAAAGGTCTTCTGTCCAATAAGCTATTAACGCTCCGATAGAGCCGGAGACAAAAGCGGCAAGGATAAGTATCGGTGCCCATTTTGGCGGTACCCATACCCCGGCATAAACGCCGATAGCTATCCATGTAATTCCTAAACACACTAAATTCCCCATTCCCCCTCCAATTATGCCCTTAAGCTTCGATGCAGCCCCTGTTAACTCAACGAATATGCCCATTGAAAGGAGCGCAATAACTCCATAAACGCTGAACCATCGGGGCGAGAGAATTCCATACCACGGAGCTATAAGCAGGCAAAAAGAAGCGATTAAAAGAGAAGTAACAACTGCTGCATACATCTTTTTTATAATCCCGCGCGCCAAAGCAACCCAAAACACAAAGATAAAACCGCCTAATAACGCCATCCCCGCCGCAGGTCCCGGTATGCCTAAATACACCGTGAAAGATTTTATTGGAAGATAGGTATTCAGCAGTGCGCTGACGAAGGCAAGCAAAGCCATCATCAGGAGTTCATACGCATCGAAATAAAGCTTTTTCTCTTTCATCTAATCTAATTTACAAATAAGAAAAAAATAAAAAAGAGAAAACGGAAGACATATTCCCTCCGATTACTCCTCCACTTTTCTTAGGCTTAACCTTTTTAGTGGGTGAAAAAAGTTCAAGGCAAGGATACTACCAAGAATGGCAGCACCTATCGCTTGAACGGCGACAAATCCACCTGCTCCACCCACTGCCGCAACACTTATTGGTGCGCACATCTTTTTTACATCACCACTTCTTATTTACATTTAAGGGATATTTAATACTTTCGGTTTTTTTCGATATGCCATTTTTGATATTGTGTTACTTTATTCTCCCCCTTTATCGCGTATGCAAGGCATACACTAAAAAATAATCGGTTAGCGTCATCGCCAATCCATTCGCTCAGCCCACTTTTAAAAATAGACCACGTATCTTCGCTTTTTG
>JAODGF010000098.1 GCA_025464645.1 Methanosarcinales archaeon | reverse complement strand
ATACTTTTTCCTTCTTTAGCTCACCTCTTTTTTCCCACTTTATCACGGCTGCCTGCACTTCAACTTCACCGTAATCCTAATAAAAATCGCCATGATGACCGCAGTAACCAAATCCCAGATGTTTACAGGTATTTTTCGTTCTTCCTCTCCTTCATAACTTTCGTTTATTTCACCCGCACTCTCATTCACTTCTTCCTCATGCTCGGTCAAAGATTCATTTTGTGCTATTTCCTCTTTGCCCTCCTCCACAACCTCCTTCTTCTCCTCCAGCATCACCTCTTTTGCATCAGATGCCCTTCCACTTACGTCCACCGCTACATTATATCTGCCTGGTTGAAGCCCACTCGTATTGAAACTCGTACTTACGCCGCCGCTCTTGACTTTAACGGTTTTTTTATTTATGATGTTCGAGTCGAACGAGAGTGATACAAAAGCCGCCGTACCCTCTTTCATGTTCGTTTCTCCTTTTACATTTATCGCTGTGCCTATCTCCACGGTTTCAGGTACTTCCAGGATGACTTCTGGTGTGGAAACCGAGAAGCATGCCTTCTCGTACAGGTCGTCACTGCCTGCCGAGGTTATTGCATCCATGAGGATAGCCACTCGCTGCTCTAAAGTCTTGCCTTCGCCGCCTATTTCCCACCTACCATTTTCTATTGCCTTTGTTCTTCCATCTTCTCCTTCGTCAAGTGCAATCACCGTATAATCTCCATAATCCAGCTCGCTAAGAGTTTCCGTCCACTCGCCTTCCTCAACAGGAGTCGCCACTGCATTTACCGCACTCATATTCTCTGTGTATGGAAACATTACTTCGCCCCGGTAGTTGAAGGCGATAACATAAACGTGGTCAGCACCGGCGGCTGTACCACTTATGACCACAGGGTCACCTTTAACTATGCTTTTAGGCGCGGTCATACTAAAGGCAGGGTAATTCAAGATTATAGATGCTGATGCGTCCACACCCTTTTCTCTCTGCCAATCCTCAGAGACTTCGTCACCAATGGAAATTTCAGTAGGACGATCATTAAGTATAAACACTTCTATTCCATAGTAGCCGTCGAGTTCACCCCCTGTATTCCAGTACCATTCAAATTCATCATCCACTATTGCTACATCGCTTTTATACACATCATCAATTACGAAAACGGCTAAATAGCCATAGTCGGAAGTTCCTTTTATATGTACAATGTCACCGACAGTTGCAGTGTCAGGCTTGACTTCTAAGGTCGTTTCTCCTTTCTTTACCAGCACATAGCGGGTTTCTGCACATGCCGGAAACTCAACCACCTCAACTGTTACTTTATACCTGCCGTAGTCCACATTTTCTGTGGGAATCCTTACTCTTTTCTTGCCTTCTTCGTCAAGAGTTAGTGTCTTGCCTTCTTCCCACTTGGGAATACCCTCGACAGTTACATTCACTTCTTTATCGTAGTACGAACTCTGTATTGTTATAACAATGTCCTCCCAGCCCTTTATGACCTCTTCGCTGCACTCCATTTCCAGATACCACTTCTCTACTGTTATTGTCACGTCCTCCTTCACCTCTGTTGCATAGTCCTCCAAGATTATCTTGTATTTTCCTTCTTTCATGTCCAGTTGCTTTGTGTCAAAAACAAGTTCTCCCTCTGCATTATGATATATTCCATCTACCCGGTTACCCTTAGCATCAACAGGATCAGAGTCAAAAACACGATAATCTGTGTAATTTACAAGAACCTCGTATATGTCTGTGCCGTTGGCATTTGTTATCGAATATTCTTCATCGTCTTCGATAGTTAGCTTCATCACACCGCCCTTCTTGTTGTTCTTTTTTAGTGTGAGGTTGAAACTCTCTTTCTCTCGCACTTTCGTGTCCTCAAGCTCCAAGCTGAAAGACTGTTTTTCGACACTGAACCAGCAACCATAACTGGTGCTGGCGTTATAAACTTTAAAGAATTTGCCAGTTTTCATACCGTCGGAATCCCAGGGCTCGCCAGCGCTCACGGAATAGTCTGCACAGCCCGATATACTATCCCCGTCGTGTTCATAGGGTCCTGAGACAGTGACATCCACTGAAACGCCCGTTTCGTTCATAAACTTGATTTGTTCACCTTCATACACAGAAATCTTAATTGTTTCCGCGTCAGCATCTTTAGGGAGTGTGCCGTTGTAGATTATCACGCCGCCCTCTTTATTATAGGTTCTGTCAACAGCATGCGCTGATGCTAAAGGGACTAAAGAAAGCGTAACAAATATTATTGCCATTACTGCGGTGACCGCGATGATATTTTTCATTTTCTTCTTTTCCTCCACCTTTTATCTGTCCCTTCTCTATTTTATTCTTCTTAGTAAGATAATAAAAAGGATAAAAATTGAGGATATATATAAGCTTTTCTATTTTTTCTTATTTATTAACATTTTATAACCCCTAACGTTTATTTTAGTTAATTTAAACCCTTGCTGAACCTGATCAGAAGGCCGAAGAGGTTAAGCGATTTTTAAATAAGGGCAAGCCGCTTGGTTTCTGCATGTTGAAGGCTTTCACGAAAGGGGGGGCTTAAGCACGTCAAAAAGCTTGTAGATCTGTTAGAGAGGTCAAGAAGTTCTTAGATGTTTCTCGTGAAATCTGTGTAATCTCGTGGTTATCGAATGCAAATATACACCACAACTTTTATTTTTATATCCGCTTTGCTTACTACATTTGTAATATGGATAAACGAAACTACTGGTTATAAAAATGATTGCAAAATTCATCCTCCCGTTTATCGCAATAGGTCTTTTTTCCCTGGCGCTGTTATTCCGTAGAAGAGAGGTAGGAGCAATAGGTTGGATATTCATCTCGATTTACTGCTTTTTCGAAGTTTCATACTATTTATCGTTGGAAGAATACTTTGATGCTTCATTATCGCTGATATTTCTCGCCTTTTCGATTTTTTTCGCTTTCCTACTGGTAAAAACAGAAGAGAATGAGGATTTATTCTTCACGATAACAAAAGTTGCACTTATAACTGCCGTCTTTTACTTCCCTTTTTCTGAATTTCCCCCTCTCTCAGAACTCCTCATTTATACCACCACTAAAATCACCACCGTGATGCTAAATCTTTTCAACGTGGGCGTTTATATGGTGCCGCCATCCAGCATTTATACCACCACCGAGTCTTTTCACGACTTCAACAAACCGATAGAGATAATCTTAGCGTGCACCGCGATACAAAGTATGGTTCTCTTTATAGGTTTGATATTCGCCGTTAATGCTTCGATAAGAAGAAAATTAAAAGCTTTTTTCGTCTCTGTGCCCGTTATTTATGGATTGAATATTTTAAGGAATGTATTTGTGGTATCTGCATATTTCGGGCAGTGGTTCGGCTCGCCTTTGCAGAGTTTCTATGTTGCTCATGGCGTGATTGCGAGGATAGGTGCGATGATTGCGTTGATTGTTATTGCCTATGCGGTGTTCGCAATACTTCCGGAGGCATTAGACCTGGTAGAGGATTTCTTCCGGTCTATTTTTAAAGCCACAAAACAGAAAGAAAATTGAAAGATGGAAGCCGGTTCTTTTGGTAATCGTTCCAGGAACAAGAAGAGGTTTGAAGTAAGAATAAGGGACGCTCATGATGAGGATTTGATGCGTATAAGTGAAGGTATGGGTCTTGCGCTAAATTTAGAAGAGATGAAGAGGATAAAACGATATTTCGTGGCGAAAGAACGAGAACCAACGGATGTGGAGCTTCAAAGTATTGCTCAGGCATGGTCGGAGCATTGCTGCTACAAGAGTTCGAAAAAAATCTTGCAAGAGTTCATTTTTGGTATAGAAGCGCCGCAGAGCATATTAGTGATAAAAGAAGACGCAGGCATTCTCGAATTTGACACAGAATACGCTTATGTTGTGGCATTCGAGAGCCATAATCACCCTTCAGCAGTCGAGCCTTATGGTGGTGCGGCGACTGGAATAGGAGGCATCGTCAGAGACGTGGTTTGCATGGGGTCTCAGCCTATTGCTTTGATTGACCCTTTGTTCTTCGGGCATCTGGATTACGGCTATGAAAAACTTCCTGAGGCGGTGAAACATCCAAGATTCTTGTTTGAGGGTGTTGTTTCCGGAATAAGCGACTACGGAAATCGAATAGGCATTCCAACCTGTGCGGGCATGGTTTATTTCGATGATGGTTATGTTGGCAATTGCGTGGTGAACGTGGGTTGTGTGGGAATAATGAAGAAGGCGGATTTGAGCAGAAGCATGGCGAAACAAGACGAGATGCTTGTTCTGGTCGGCGGTAAAACGGGAAGGGATGGCATACACGGTGTTACTTTTGCTTCCGTAGAGTTAACAGGGGAGGAGGAATTCCGAAGTGCCGTTCAACTTGGCGACCCGATAACAAAAGAACCGCTAATGCATGCGATATTAGAAGCGAATGAGAAGAAATTGATAAGTGGGATGAAGGACCTCGGTGGAGGCGGGTTATCATGTGCTGTGAGCGAGATGTGCCATGCGGGAGGATGCGGTGCCGATATTTATTTAGAGCGCGTGAAGTTAAAAGAAGAAGGGCTTGGTGCTTGGGAGATATGGGTTTCTGAATCACAGGAACGGTTTTTAATTGCAGCATCGAAAGACAAAGTGGACGAGTTACTGGAGATATTTGAGAAATGGGATGTGGATGCCGTGGTTATAGGTCAAACACAAACTTTTAAAAAAAATTTGATACGGATTTTCTTTGAGGATGAGCTCGTATTTGAGCTGGATACTGATTTTTTGCTTGCATCTCCTGTTTATGAACGTCCAAGGGAGATAAGGATAAAAGAGAAGGGCGAGGCGTTAGTAGAAGAACCGGAAGACTACAACGAGGTCTTAAAAACGCTGCTTGCTGCCCCCAATATTGCCTCGCGGGAGAGTGTTATAAGACAATATGACCATGAAGTGCGAGCTTCTACCGTACTAAAGCCGATGCAAGGGGTGATAGGAAAAGAGACGCATGGAGACGCAGCGGTGATAAAACCGTTAGAAGAATCTTATAAGGGGCTTGCCATTACTTCTGATGTAAATCCTTCTTTCTGCAAACTAAATCCGTTTTGGGGTGCTGCAAGCGCTGTGGACGAAGTATGCAGGAATTTAACTGCGGTAGGTGCAGTGCCTCATTCATTTGCTGACTGCTTGAACTTCGGCAACCCAGAAAAGCCCGACCGAATGGGTGATTTCTATGAATGCTGTCGTGGGTTAGGTTATATGGCATCTTCGCTTGGAGTACCTTTTGTGAGCGGTAATGTGAGTTTTTATAATGAATCCGCAGCTATGAACGAATCTATTCCCCCTACACCCACTATTCTTGGCATAGGGTTATGCGAAGATGTAAGAGAATGCGTTACCGTGGACATGAAAGAAGCCGGGGATTTTCTTTATGTGGTAGGAGAAACGAAAGAGGAGTTGGGTGGGAGTGAGTATTACAGGTTAAGGAGTGTAGAAGGAGGAGGAATTGTGCCGAGAACTGACCCG
>JAODGF010000012.1 GCA_025464645.1 Methanosarcinales archaeon | reverse complement strand
GACCCCTCCGTGAAAGCGGTTAAGATAGACGGAGTAGAGGCAACCGTCGAGAACGTCCTATCAGATAAATATCCAATCGTGAGGACGCTGTACCTGATAACGAAAGGTGAGCCGGGTGAATTAGAGAAAGCGTTCATAGACTTCGTGTTGAGCGAAGAAGGGCAGAAGGTGGTTGAAGATATGGGTTACATAAAATTAGCGGTAGAAGTGACCCCTACACCGACGCCGCCACTACCATCAACACCAGAAATAACGCCTACACCGACCACGGCAAAAGTAACATCTACTCCTACAACAACACCTGCTGCAACACCGAAGTCACCGGGATTCGAGGCGATATTTGCAGTTGCGGGTCTGTTAGCGATAGCTTATGCAGCGCTGAGAAGGAGGAAATGAAAACGAGGAAATGAAAATAGTGCACATCTCGGACATACATACTGCGGAACCGCATTTCCTGCCGAATTTGTTGGAGCGAGTAATAAGAGAGATAAACAAAATAGAGCCGGAAATCGTGGTCGTTACCGGAGATTTGACAGAAAGCGGTTATCCGTTCGAGTTTAAGCGCGCCAAGAGTTATATCGAGCGGATAGAATGCGAAGTGAAAGTGGTGATACCGGGTAATCATGATGCGAGGAACGTTGGCTATCTTGCGTTCGAGGAGATTTTTGGACACAGGTCTACAATAGAGAAATACAAGGGAATAACAATTGTCGGTGTGGATTCTACGCAACCGGACTTAGACGATGGACACGTGGGCAGAGAGAAATACGGGTGGATCGAGAAGTGCCTGGATACCAGCGATTTTAAGGTGGTGGCTCTCCACCACCATTTAATTTCGGTGCCTAAAACAGGACGCGAAAGGAACATACCCATTGATGCGGGAGACGTTCTCGAGCTGCTTATCCGATGCGGGACTGACCTCGTACTTTGCGGGCATAAACACGTGCCGTGGATATGGAATTTGAATGGGATGGTAATAACAAATGCAGGGACTGCATGCACGAACCGCGTGAAATGGAATATACCCCAATCCTTCAACCTGATCGAGATAGACGAAGAGGAAAAGGGAACAATCAAGATATACCGGCTGTATTCAAGAGGAGGACAGGAGCTGGTGCTGGAGAAAAGAAGGGAAAAACAATGAAATGAGTGATTCAGAGTGTATTCGCACCTTTAAATTTAAATTTAGACGGATGGAACTCAGGAAGGAAAAGATAATAGAAAAGCTATTATTCGTCTCTGCGCTCTCTTCCATCCTTATCGTATTTTTTATCATCGCATTCATGTTAAAGGAGAGCATTCCGGCATTGGCACTGGGCTGGGATTTCTTCTTTGGGATGACATGGCATCCTTCTCACGAGCAGTTTGGCATTTTCCCCATCGTGGTGACTACATTCGTGGTTGGAATAGGTGCGTTAGCAATTGCCGCAGCTATCGGCATACCGACCGCAATTTTCTTAGCTGAATTTTCACCACGATGGCTTCGTAACATCATTAAACCGTGTGTAGAGATGCTGGTCGGGATACCTTCGATAGTGCTGGGCTTTTTCGGGTTAATGGTGCTTGTCGTGTTTATAAGGGACTCATTTGGCGGATATGGCGAATGTATCTTAGCAGGCTGGATAATCCTTGCGATAATGACTTTGCCGCATGTAATCAGCATATCTGAGGATTCTATCAGGGCAGTTCCAAAAGGCTACAAAGAAGCATCGCTTGCCCTCGGTGCTACGCAGTTACAGACCATCAGAAGAGCAATATTGCCAAATGCTCGTTCCGGGATTTTAGCATCTTTGATTCTGGGCATGGGAAACGCAGTAGGAGAAACAATGGCAGTTTTGATGGTCATCGGGAATCCGGAAATACCCTGGATTCCTTCTTCAATCTTGGAGCCGGTTCGCGTGCTTACATCCACGATCGTGCTCGAATATTCTTATGTGGTTTGGGGTTCAATGCATCAGCACGCGTTGTTCGCCATCGGCGTTGTTCTCTTCGTGATAGTTGCAATTTTCAATTTAGTAACCACTGTTGCAGTAAAAGGTAGATTTGGCGCTACTACTGCAATAAAAGGGGTGATTGGAAGTAGATGAGGGAAAAGGTAATAAAAATAAGTCTATGTATGGTAGCTCTGATTTCAGTAGTGGTATTGTTCGCGGTGGTAGCTTACATATTTTTGAATGGTATGCAGGTCATAAGTCTTAACTTCTTGCTAAAATCGCCAAATTATGCAGCACTTGATAAAGGGGGAATATTTCCTCAAATTATCGGGTCATTATGCCTTCTCGCTGTTTGTTTACTCTTTGCCGTTCCTCTTGGCATAGCATCAGGAATATATCTTGCCGAATATGCCACGGAGAATATAATAACAAAAAGCGTCAGGTTCTTCGTGGAATGCTTAGCCGGGATACCATCAATAGTGATAGGCTTGTTCGGGCTCATATTCCTCGTTTATTATTTAGGTTTTGGTCCTTCCATGCTATCAGGGGGATTAGCTCTTGGATTCATGATTCTCCCATGGACGGTTAGAGCGAGTGAAGAAGCGATAAAGACGGTTCCTCACTCTTACCGCGAGGCTTCTCTTGCTTTAGGCGCTTCTAAATGGCAAACCATTCGTAGTGTGGTGCTGAAAAGTGCCTATCCAGGTATAATAACCGGGATACTGCTTGGTGCCGGGAAGGCGATAGGGGAAGCTGCTGTTATCCTTCTCACAACTGGTGGTCTCGTAACTTACATACCTCACTCATTACTGGACGATGTTGGTGCGCTACCGGTTTATATTTACATGGTACTAACGGTGGTTCCAGCTTCCAGGGCTGTGGCAGAATCATACGCATTTGGCGCTTCTCTCGTGTTAATCATGATGTTTCTGATGATAAGCGTATTTGCTCTGTTCCTTCGGAACACGTATGTTAAGCGTATGAGCGGTAGTAGGAGGTGAAAAAATAAACCACGAGTTTTCACAAGATGGAGTAGGTTTTAGGTTTTAGGGCTACTAACGCCTGACAACTCACACCTAATCTGGTGAAAATCTGTGTAATCTTGTGGTTATAAAAAATGAGCAAGATAGAAACCAGGAGTTTGAATGTCTATTACGATGGAGGAACAGTGCATGCGTTGAAAGGAGTGAATATAAAAATAGAAGCGAATAAAATAACTGCGCTAATAGGACCTTCGGGCTGCGGTAAGACGACTTTTTTAAGGGCATTGAACCGGATGAACGAACTTAACGGAGTGAAGACGAGAGGCAAGGTTCTTATGGATGGAGTCGATATATATAGCCGAAAAGTGGATGTCATTCAGTTGAGGAAACGCATAGGGATGGTCTTTCAGCAACCAAATCCGTTTCCGATGAGTATATTTGATAATGTTGCCTACGGTCCGAGGATACATGGACTGCGAAACAGAAAGTTGGAAAGAATAATAGAGGAAAGTTTGAAGAAAGCGGCATTGTGGGAAGAAGTGAAAGACCGGTTGGAAGAAAGCGCATTGAAGCTCTCCGGCGGTCAGCAACAGCGGTTGTGCATAGCGCGGGCACTGGCGGTAAATCCGGAGGTCCTCCTCTTTGACGAGCCCTGCTCGGCACTGGACCCAGTATCAACAGCGAGGATAGAAGCGTTGCTCAGGGAATTGAAGAACGATTATACGATTGTTATCGTCACGCATAACATGCAGCAGGCAGCGCGTGTATCGGATTTCACTGCATTCTTCCTCATGGGAGAACTGATAGAATTTGGCGAGACCATGCAAATATTTGAGAAGCCGCGAGATAAGAGGACGGAGGATTATATTACCGGGAGGTTTGGGTAAAATGGCAGTGCGAAAAGAATACATAGAGGATTTGGAAAAGCTCAAAGAGGAAGTGCTGAGAATGGGCGAACTGGCGAAGGAATCCGCGAAAAATGCCATCACAGCTCTTGTTCAGCGCGATACTGAATTGGCATCGAAGATACTAAAAGAAAACGCAATAATAGACGACTTGGAATTTGATATAGAGAACAGGTGTATGAAACTGTTAGCATTGCAGCAGCCTATGGCAGTTGACCTCAGGACAATAGGAACGTGTATGAAGATAATCACGGATTTCGACAGGATAAGCGACCTCGCAGGCGACATTGCGGAGATTGTCAGGAGGATAGGGCATGAACCACATGTGAAGCCGCTGATTGATATACCGAGGATGTCAGAGATTGCGCAGGGCATGATTGCTGATTGCCTTAAGGCGTTCTCCTCACAAGATATAAAAATACTGGAGGATTTCTCTGAACGGGATGATGTTATAGATGCGCTATTTGACCAGGTCAGACGAGAATTGATAACGATAACGATAGAGAGACCACGGGGCATAGCAAATGCAGGTCATCTGCTCTTCGTAGCACTCCATTTAGAGCGAATTGGCGACCATGCGTGCAATATCGCTTCCCGGATTATATATATGGTTACCGGGGAGAAGAGGAAGTTGGGGTGAGGTGAAAGTAGAAAAAATGGAAGCAAGAAAGGTTCAGATAACCGGGAAATCCACGTATATGATTACGTTACCAAAGAAATGGGCGGTTGATGTCGGACTGCAGCCCGGCTCACTGGTGTCGATCACTTATCGCGATGATGGAACATTGCTGCTCACACCGACTATGACTCAGCCGTATATCAGCCGAAAGAGATTGAAAATTGATGGTGATATGAATGAGCTCAAAATGGATATTATAGGTGCTTATGTGATGGGACACCAGTTCATAGAGCTTCATGCGAGTTTGATACCACAGGAGATAGGGAAGGAGGTAAAAGAGCTATGCAAAAATCTCATCGGTAGTGAGATAGTAGAAGAAACAAGAAATAAAATAGTAATCTACGACATCCTGAACCCCGGTGAATTTACGATTGAAAAAGGGCTTAAACGGATGTATGCACTCGTATCTGGAATGCTTAAGGACCTGATAGAGTTTTTTGAAATGAGAATAGAGGAGGAGATGCTGAGTGAAATTGTCGCAGGGGATGAAGAGGTGGATAGGGTTTACTTACTGATCTTGAAGCAATTTATCAGGCGATTAAAAGCGGGATGGGTCTCGAGAGAAGACCAGTTAGACCTCGTTGAAGCTTTTCATTATCGCCTTGCGGCGGATAATATAGAAAGAATCGGCGACCATACGGTAAAGATTGCCAATACGCTCCGTTCTATTGACTTTAATAAGGATGTGCCGAGAGATATTACGGGCAGGCTCGTGGAGGTAGGGAAGGATTCGCTGGACAGTATCGAGAAAAGCGTCGTTTCACTCCGAAGCACGGATACAAAACTTGCGAGCAGGGTATTGAGCAATAATGCGAGGCTAAAGGAGAAGCTATCGGAACTCAATCGAATGACGATTGCCACACCAAATGCACTACCCCTTGGAATCATTACCGACAGTATCAGCAGGATAGGGGACTATGCGGAGAACATTGCGGAACTTGCAATTGATTTACACCAATTATAGGGTGATCCCACTCTTCCTGTGTAAAAGAAATCATCTAATACAGCTATTTGGAGAAGGATGTGGATAGGCACAATAGATTTTACTGTCAGCCACGGCAACCAAGGAGTTTGTAACGAATATTCCGAAATTTATGAAAGAGCGTTGCTCTAACTCCTCGTATAACGATTTTAAAGTCTGTGAAGCCTTCTCATCAAATCCACCTATTACTACGGGCTGCTTCTCGAAGTCCTCTTCGGACTCGCTCCCGATAAATTCAGGATTCAAGCAAATCCCGTAATTTGAGTTATCCCCATACGTGTATCTTGCAAGTAGATACTCCACGAATTTTGGCGATACCATGCTCTTGAACACGATTAAGTGGTAGTCCCCCTTGCTAATGCCTATTATTCTTGAATAAACTTCTTCCACCTCCGAAGAGTCGAATTCCCCGGTTATTGCCGTAGGAGGCACACAAATAAACGAGATATTACTGCGTCTCACCGCTCCTTCAAGGTCAGAAGAAACTTTGTAGCCCTCAGAAGCAAGTGCTTCTAACACCGCTTGGTTCTTGTCGTGGAATATCACCTCAAACCCATATCTCGCAAATACCTTGCCTACTGCTTTTCCTCCCAGACCGCTACCCAAGATTGACAATTTTACATTCTTGCCCATATTCATGAAGCACCTCCCACGAGTGAAAATCGCCTCTCACCGCCCGTATAATCTCCTTTACATTCCCAGGCTCGACAAATCTTCTTATCTCGAGAACCACGTTTTCGGGCTGAATATCCCAGATGTCCTTTAGCACGCTTCCCGCATCTATCTTCCCCTCTCCGGGTGGCAAGTGCAGGTCAGAGATGCCATCATTGTCATGTAGATGTACGTGTTTTATGAACGGATGCAACACATCGAAAAAATCACTAAGCGAGATACCATAGCGTTCTGCGATGATGAATGCGTGCCCGATGTCGAACGTCACGTAAATATCCGCATCCGCAGCGTGAAGAAGAGCAAGAAGCTCAACAGGCAAACTCCCCACTCTATTGTCATCGAGATTTTCGAGGCACAGCACCACCGAATAATCTTGCGCTAAAGCCCCGAGCACTTTGAGGTTTCTGACGGTGTTCACGAACGCTTTGCGGTAGGAAACGCCTGCGAACTTGGCTCCGTTCTCCGTGGCGATGTCCCCGCCGTGAATGACGACATGCGAAACGTCTAAGAGCGAAGCGATCTCGAAAACTCGCTCCATAACTATGAAATTGTGGCGAAGCATTTTGCCGAGGTCAACCCTCAGATTCGGCTCCTTTTCGTCTGACGTGGGTGCATGTAATGAGAATGCAACGTCGAACGAATCAAGTGCCCACAGCATCGCATGATTTATCTCGAGCGAGTGGTCCAGCAAGGCAATATCACCGAAGCCCAACTCCACGAGTTCCACGTCCAGATAAGAGAGGCTCAAAGGTCCCCTTGATATTTCGCGCACCAGCCGAGAATTCACACCTACTTTCATCTTTCCTTTATCCCCCATTTTCTACATATATTTTGATTTGTTATTTATTTCAAAATCAAGTACATATATTTTTCATATTTATAGAAATAGTAAAGTATATATATAATCTTTTTATGCACCTTAGCAAAACACAAAAATAGAGGTGAGACAGCAGATGATATATGAAAAGAACATATCTTTACTGAGGGAGAAGAAATACTTCAGTCTTTTCGAGAACCTTGCGGGGAAGGCGGTGGAAGCCGCAGAGCTACTGGAGGAATTGAAAGCCAATTACTCAACACTTTCGCAAATCAGTCAGGAGCTTAATACGCTGGAAGACGAAGCTGATTTGGTTGTTCATCAAATCATACAGGAACTGATTTACGACCACAGCCGAGAGGGAGAAGAGAAGGAGGATATACGTTATTTCGCGCATAATCTCGATAACGTGGTGGACGGCGTTGAAAAAGCGGTGAATAGACTGACATTTACTCACAGACAGCCCTCAACGCTTCCAGAACCGGTGGGCGAATTTTCCACAGTTGTCCTGGAGGCTTCGCGGGAAATCAGCAGGGCTGTAGGTTGCTTGAGAAATCTGAGTACCGAGGAAGAAACTTTAGAAGCATGCTGCATAAGGATAAACGAATTAGAAAACGAAGCAGACAAAATAAACCGGAAATGGCTGCGAATACTGATGACTACACCTATAAAAGAACCTGATGAGTTCCTCGAAAGAGTGGTGCTTAAAGAGATAGTTGACATCTTAGAGGATACAATGGACCAATGCGAAGATGTGGCGAATGTTCTGGATACTTTCAGGGTAAAGAAACTCTTCTTTTACTATGACCGGTGTTTTTAGCGGGTTTTCCATATCCCTGGGTCGAGCAGATTTACATACCCATACTCACTATTCCGGGTTCAGCAAGGTGGGCTTTATACCCTATCCCGAGTCAGTCACGCCGCCGGAAACAATGGTTGATACAGCAATGAAGAAGGGGTTAGACGTACTCTGCATCACTGACCACAACGAAATAAAGGGAGCTTGGAGGGCGGAGCGATATGCGCGTGAAAATGGATTAGAGATTGAGGTTGTAGTAGGAGAAGAGGTCAGTACGGCTGATGGCGAAGTCCTGGGGCTTTTTTTACAGGAACGTATTCCGAAGGGACTTTCAGCAGCAGAAACCATAGAGATTATCCATGACCAGGATGGTCTGGCTGTGGCGCCACATCCATTCAGCTACCGCTGTCCGAGCCTTGGAGCAAGGATTAACGAGTTTTGTCTGGACGGGGTGGAGGTGTTGAACGCCGCCCACAGGGACATATATGTGAACGGGTTAGCACAGAAGAACGCAAGTTCGTCTTTGGCACACACGGGAGGAAGCGATGCACACTCGCCAAAGATGCTGGGAGATGCTTATACAGAATTCCCGGGGAAATCGGCTGGGGATTTGTACCGGGCAATCCAGCAGAGGGAGACGAATCCCGGAGGCGGACCCGCTCCTCTGCGACACTGGATTTTATGGAATGTGGAGATTGCTCATGGAGTCGGTAAGAGGCTAATAGCATCCTTTAGAGGGGAGGGGGATAAATCCGATGACCCTTTAGAAAGGGTGTATCAGATGCGCCGCTACAACAAGGTTATCGCAATGGGTGCTTGCATGGCGTTCATGGCAACCCCTCTGCCTTTAGTGTGTGGTATAGTAGGCGAAGGATGGATTCGCTGGAAGGGGCGCAAGAAATGGAAAGAAGTCAGCTCTGCTATGAATGGATAATTGGGAAGGGAAGCAAGTGAAAATAAAAATGAATACGGGTAGAAAGAAGTATATATGCGGTGGATTTTCGAATGAGGCACTTTTGCCCTTCCAGGAATATGTCCTCTGGTTACGTATAAAGTATCTGTTGCACAGGTATGAAATCGTTGACAATGCCTTGCTTCTTGAATATGAACAGGAACTCATTGCCACTTTACGGGAGGAGATAGAGGATGAGTTCTTTTGGATAGAGAACTGTACGTAAACCTTTTTGCAAACACGTTCTATGGTGATTTCATTTCAACCATTTTCTTTTAATTTTACATTTTTCGATTTGCAACATGGGAAGCTATTTATATATGTTATTTCAACTTTCCAGAGAAATGCGCGATTTTATTTACTTAAATTTCGAGACTCCAGACTTTACGGCATAAAATACACTGAGTTGCGGGATATAATAAGAACTTTCATCGAAATATACGGAAAAGAGCCGGGGGTTCTCTTCCTGGATGAGATACAGAACGTAAAGAACTGGGAGATCATCATGAGAGAACTTCATGACCTGAAAAGGTACAGAATGTTCCCCACCGGGTCATCCTCAAAACTTCTGAGCAAAGAGATCGCCACACAGCTCAGAGGAAGAACACTCTCCTATCTTCTGCTTCCATTCAGTTTTAGAGAATATGCAAAGGCAAAAGGATTGAAAACAGAGAAATACATGAGCAGAGATGCGTCTGCGAGAATAAAGCATTATCTACGGGAATACATGGAATTTGGCGGATTCCCTGAAGTCGTTTTAACGGAAATCTGCTGATGATAACATGGGATCAAGAAGGAGAGATGGAAAAGGAAGGGCGGATGCCCCGCAAATAAACTAAACCTCTGATGCGTTGTCTCAACAATTCATTTTCTTCTCGTGGAAATCTGTGTAATCTTGTGTTAAAAATTTTGCTCTATATAGTTTTTATTGATAATATAGATTATTTTCTCTACATATTGTCTTAGGACAATTCCTATATAGGGCATCACAGAACCTATTATCGTGGTGATTGAAATGCCCGCACTTCGCAGGGCGGGTGCTGAACAATCGCCGCTTAGGAGGTGAAGAAGAA
>JAODGF010000097.1 GCA_025464645.1 Methanosarcinales archaeon | reverse complement strand
AGAATCAGCGCTTTAAGGAAACTTTCAGATAAGAGGGATATGCTCAAAGGAATGGAAGTGACAAAAAGGAAATGGGATTTGCCCGTGCCTCAGGATCCTATTTTTTAATTACTTTTATAACCCTTTTCTTTTTCTTCACCTCTCTCTCCAATTCCCCCATGCTTCTTTTCACACGCTCCTCCCTTACTTGTTGCGATTTTTCATCCTTCTCCAAATCCATTCTCCTCGCTCGCAACATCCTCAGTACTTCTTTTTCCGCCGGACCTCCCTTTACATTTCTCTTCTGAATGTTTGAAACGATGTTCAGCGCTTCTTTTACTTTCTTCTCCGTTAGCTTCATCTCACTAAGTTTTTTACCCATGATATGGGTGGCGGTTTCGTCTATTCTCTGAAGTATCTCTGCAACAAACGCTTTCTCGGATTCTTGCTCTTTTATCGCTTCCAGGTTTTCATCTGCTAAGACTAATGCCAAAGAAGACACAATTTTATGAGCAGTTCTAAATGATATGCCCGTTTCTCTAACGATAGTATCAGCCAGCTCAGTTGCAGCAGTGAACCCAATTTTTGCCTTGAGCTCCATCTCCTCCTTCTTTAATTCCAGCTTTTCTACCATGCTCTTCATCACTGCTACCGAAGCTATGGTGGTTTTCGTGGCTTGCAGCAGATGTGGCGTGGCTTCTTGCAAATCGCGGTTGTAAGAGTAGGGCAGAGCTTTGCATATGGATAGCACGCTCATCAAACATCCGTGGACAGTGCCTGTTCTTGCCCTCGCAAGTTCTGCATAGTCCGGGTTTCGTTTCTGCGGCATTATCGAACTTCCGGTTGCATATTCCTCCGGGAGACGGATGAAATCGAATTCTGAGGTGCTCCATAGTATTATCTCTTCAGCAAGCCTGCTCAAGTTTGTCATCAGATTAGAGAAACACGAAACCGCTTCGATGATGAAATCCCTCGTGGATACGGCATCCATCGAATTTTCCAGCACGGAATCAAAACCCAGAAGTTTCGCTGTTCTTTCTCTATCTAATGGAAAGCCCGTAGATGCAAATGCCGCAGCACCTAAAGGACATACGTTTACGCATTCGTATGCGCGTATAAGCCTCAAGAAATCGCGCGCTAACGCATCGGCATGAGCCAGATAATGATGTGCAAGAGTCGTTGGTTGTGCATGCTGCAGATGCGTGTAGCCGGGCATCACGGTATCAACGTTCTCAGCGGCTTTTTCTATCAACACTTCTCTTAACTCGTTTATCTTTCTCATTAGCTCTAACAGATCGTTACGAAGTGCAATTCTTATGCACGTTGCCACTTCATCATTCCTTGAGCGTCCGGTATGCATTCTTCCCCCCTTATCTTCGCCTATTTCCTTTATCAGCACGGATTCGAGCGCGGTATGCACATCCTCGTAGGAAGGGAGTTCATGTTCGATAAAATCATCACTACGCTCCTCTATCTTAGTTAAGCAGTGCAAAATAGCTGCCGCTTCGTCCCTTTTTATTATCCCTCGCTCTTTTAACATCACTACATGCGCCTTGTCCACGAGCAGATCAGCGTGGAATAGCCACCTGTCCGCTTCTAAAGACATGATATAATCTTCCTGGGTTCTATTTTGTTTTTGCATTTTTTTCACCTTCTATAACTTTCACCCACTCATGACTCCTTATCTTCTCTATATCGCTCATGACTCTCCTATCACCTTTAATCCCCTCCATAACTTCTTTTATCTCCTTTAACTTCTTTTCTTCGGTTTTTAAACCTTCAATATCTTTCAGAAAAGGCTCAACAAGTCCAAAAAGATTCGTTTTCCATCCATCCTCTTCAAATTTGGCTTTAAAATAGAGTTCATAGACGAGTGAATCTATGAGCTGCTTATCAATAAATTCAATCAATTCTCTCTCACTTTTCCTTCTTGCTTCTGTTTCGTTCAGAAAGAGCATGTAATCGGAAAGAGTTATGAATGGTCGCTGGCTCGGTAATGATAGCTTTTTTATTGGTAGTCTCTTAAAGTCGTCAGGATAGAAGTAATACTCTATTCTGTGCCTCCGTATCGTATTGAGATAGAACTTAGCAAATTTAGAGTTCAGTATTGCAAGGATGTATTTAAGGTCAAAGCTCTGTGATATTTTTTCCAGCTCCTTCCTCGTCTTATCACTCCACTTCTTTATGCTGTTCTCTATGCTTCGATTTGAAACTGACTTTAGACTACCATATCTCACCATAACATTGATGCTGTGATTGCATACTAACCCGCTTTCGTCATAAGTTCCATCTACAGTAGCGCCTCTAATTATCTTCGGATGAATATACAATTCAGGAAATGTCGGTCTTCTGATTTTTACAGGGCATCTATCTGTATCCCATTCCAGATATTTCACCACCTTAATCATGTATCTGCCGATATATTTTGCCTCTACATAAGGTTTCTTGTTAATTCTCGTTGGTTTATCGGAAATCAAATCGTCTTTACTGAACTCGCCTTTTGCTTTCTTCTCGTCCGCGTTTAAAACCATGCCAACACTAATAAAACAGATATTGCCCAGCAGTTCCGTATCCATGAATGCATCTCCGAAATCTATCTCTGTACTTATCCTGAAGATTTTATTTACATCGCTTGAAGGTTCAAGCTCCTCAATATTATCAAACGAATCGATATGCAAAATCCGTCTGGTATTCTCTTTCTCTTCCGATTTCCTCACTATCAGTATGACATTTTCAATGCCAACGCCCTTGAAGACCTTGATATTTTTGAAGAAGTCAATTTGTTTCAGACAGTAGTTCTCCAGAATGAATTTTTTACTCTTATCTGCGAATTTAGAAGTATTGAATGAATTCGATATGATATACGAAAACATGCCGCCTTTACCGAGCAAATTCAAACTCCGCTCGATAAACGCGGTGAACAAATCCCATTTCTCATACAGCGTTTGGTATTCCCCTATTCTCTCCAGCAGTTCCCTCTGTTTTTGATACTCCGCATCTTCCGCATCCGCTCTCACATAAGGGGGATTTCCTATCACCACATCAAATCCCCATTCCTCTTTCTGCCTCTCCGCATCGAATACATCATAGAACTCAAAGCCCCAGTGGAATGGCTTCAGTTGTAAAAACTCCTCGTGGCTTATTTTTAGCCCTTTCGCCCGGAACTTCAGATAGAGATTCCCGTTTAGTAGCTTCTTTATCTTCTCATCCAGCCCGTTTATTTTCTCATTTAATTCCCTTGCTTCTTCCCCTTCCGCTCTTTTATATTTCCGCAGTAAATCGTTCCTTTCCGTGAGAAATTCATCCAGCGTGGGCTTCTCTTCTTTCCAGAAGTAGTTCAAAAAATTGAATTTCATTTCCTTGAACTCGCTTATGTCCACGTATCCAATCAAACTATTCCCTACGCGGAGGTTGTAGTCAATGTTCGGCAAAGGTTCTACGCGCCCCTGCTCGTAAGAATCAGCAAGCCACAGCCAGAGCCGCAATTTCGCTATCTCTATACCGCTCGGATTTATATCCACACCGTAAAGATTATGCATTAAAATCCACTTCTTCAGTGCGATGTCTGAGTTCCCCAGCCCCAATTTATCATTTATCTTTCTGTTCAACTCGAACAGAATGTTCGCCGTCGCGAGCAAGAACGCACCTGAACCACATGCATTGTCCAGAACTCTTATTTCTTGAATTATTTCTTTCCATATCTCTTCCAAAGTCGTAGCAGGAAGGATAAATAACTTCTCGATGTCTTCGATCAATTCAGTATCTTTGTAGCCCTTCTTCGCCTTAAGAATTTCATTTGTTCTCTCTATTATGTAAGGATAAATCGTATTTTCTGAAATATACCTCGTTATCTCTCTTGGAGTATAGTAAGCGCCAGTTCCCTTTCTATCAGTAGCGGTCAGCGCCCTTTCAAAGATATAGCCCAGAATTTCAGGGTCTATCGAATCCTCATTTCCAAACTGCTCCTTATGCACGAACTTGAAACTATCTAAAAACTCTATCGCGTTCTTCAAAATCTCTGCTTTTATTTTATACTCCACATTCCTATTCTCAACTTCGGTATGCACAAACAAACTCCCGTTCAGGTATGGAATATCCTTAAATCGTTCATTAACATCAAACCGTTCATCCCGCGGGGTGTTCAAGACACCAAAAAACAACTGTCTCAATCTGGGCGTTAGTAAGTCATCTTTCACTTCTGATAGATACTTTAGTATATCCTCGGCTATTATGCCTTTTGACTGTAAGAACCTGATGAAAATCAACCGGTTCATCACTACCTGAGCTATCTGCTCCCTTTCTTCCAAATCCTTGACTCCGATGACATTGCTGACCATACAATCAGCTTCTGAAACGGTCTTCAGTTTGTTTTCATGGTCCTTATACCTGCCGCCGTGCAGAAGCGCATTATACCAATCGTAGAACTTCTTGCTTATCTCTTCTTCGGTTTCCGGTGAAACAACTCGTTCCTTACCGGCTAAGAATTCCTTTATCTTTTCAAAATTCTCTTTTAATCTCAGGTCATTAACTATTTTCCCACTTTTGTCAATGAATATCCATCTCAGCCCATCAGTCGCCACGCCAAAATCATAGTTCTCTTTTACTTCTACGAGTTTGAACAAGCCTTTTATTTGATTAATTCCTCCAGATTTGCTTTTTTCAAATAAGTCGGCATTTAAAGGCTTCGCCTCAACTAAGAACATACGTCCTTTGCTTTTTATCCGATAATCCACGCTTCGATAGCCGCTGGGCGTCTCAAAAGATTTTTCGGGTAATTTCTCCAACCCTAACGCATCGAGAATTTTGTCAATCAAGAATTCCTTTATAAATGCTTCTGGCTCCGCCTTCTCTTTCATAAATTCCGAGCGAAGCTCCATACCTTCTTCAAAGACTTTATTTTTACCATCTAACGTAAGCCGTTCTTTAATATCCGTTATTAGATTATCAACGCTATTTGACGGATTCATTTTTTACTCACTTCGTTACAGTATGAACTCAGCAAAAGCTTGCTTCTCTATTCGCTCAGCGGCAAAATCAGCAATAGCTTTGAGTTTTTCTTTGGCTTCAGAATCTTCAAGCTCCTCAATGCAACTTTTCGCACCCCCTATGAGTTCGTTAGATAGTCGGATTGCATAGTTAATCGAGCCGGAATGCATAAGAATTTCCCTGACCCCCTCAATATCAGAACTACTGATGTCTTTTTTCTTTGAAAGGACCTTAGATATATATTCCTTTTCTGAAGGATGTAAATGATTTAATGCATGGATGACAAGAATGGTTCTTTCACCATTTTTAATGTCCAACCCCACGGGCTTTCCTGTTTTTGCAGGGTCACCGCAGATATCCAAAACGTCATCCTGAATCTGAAATGCCATACCCAAATTTTTACCGTAATTGCATAGCTTCTCGATTTCTACTTCGCTTCCACCGCCGAGAATGGCGCCTGCTTCTGCACTCGCGACAAATGTAGAAGCGGTTTTTA
>JAODGF010000096.1 GCA_025464645.1 Methanosarcinales archaeon | reverse complement strand
ATCTTTACCTCTTTGATTTCGCTGAAAGTTTTATTGTCGATTTCGAGATATGCCTTTGCCCCTATCCTTTCCCCATCCATCGTTTTTGCATTCAACTTTCTTCATCAAGTATAAAAACCTGCCTATATAAAAAGGATTGGATAAACAATGCTGCAATGCAGCAATGTTGGGACGACATGAAGCGAGGGATAATCCTGGGGCTTGATGATGCGCACGGTCTGTTAGAAGCGAGATTGGGTAAAGAGGTTACGCCGGACACGATAAGCCACTACATGGAAGTGCTGAACCATGCGCTGCCTGGTGGTGCGGTCATTCAGGAGCACATGGTGGAGACGAAGCCGATGCTCGTGAACGACAGCTATGCAAAGATATTTACCGGAGATGACGACCTTGCAGATGCGGTGGACAGGAGATTCCTGCTGGATATAAACAAGGAATTCGCAGCAGGCTGGGAGCGCCCCGGGGAGCAGGCGGACCAGTTAAAAGAGGCAATCGGGAAGAAGATCTGGCAGGTTCTCTGGATGCCAACGGTCGTGGGCAGGATGACAGACGGAGGAACGATGTTCAGATGGGTAGGCATGCAGGTCGGGATGTCAATGATAAACGCATACAAGATGTGTGCAGGTGAGTCGGCAACCGGCGAGTTCGCATACTATGCGAAGCATGCTGCTGTGGTTCGGTTATCGAACTTCATGCCGGTAAAGAGAGCGAGGTCGCAGAACGAGTGCTCAGGAATGCCGTTAGGAATAAATGCAGACAGTGTGAGGTCTTGCGCGTTGTTCCCGAACGACCCGATAAGGGCGGAGCTGGAGAGCATCGCAGTTGCTGCGATGGTCTATGACCAGTTGTGGTTCGGGACGTACATGTCAGGAGGTGTAGGATTCACACAGTATGCGAGCGCGACATACACGGACAACATCCTGGAGGACTTCTGCTACAAGGGATGTGAAATCGGACTGGATTACGCCGGTGGTGAGATGGCTTCGATAAAGGGCGACAAGCTGAACATGGAGATTCTGGAGCAGATAATACGTGCAGAGAACGATTACTGCCTGACGCAATACGAAGCATACCCAACAGTGGCGGAGTCGCACTTCGGTGGGTCTGTTAGAGCGTGCTGTGCAGCAGCGGGATGTGGTAGTGCCGTTGCATGCGCAACAGGACTTGCACAGCCGACCTTGAGTGCGTGGTCACTGTCTCAGCTGGGACACTACCAGCGTGTGGGAAGACTGGGATTCTACGGCTATGACCTGCAAGACCAGTGCACAGCATGCGGCTCGTATTCATACCAGAGCGACGAGGGAATGCCGTTTGAGATGCGAGGCGTGAACTATCCGAACTACGCGATGAACGTGGGACACCAGAGTGCATACGCCGGTCTGGTTGAGGGCGCACACGTTGCGAATCACGACGCGTGGGTGCTGTCGCCGCTGTGGAAGGTAGCATTTGCGGACCGTGACCTGCCGTTCGACCGTGGATACGTGACCAAGGAGTTCGGAATAGGAGCAAACAGGGAATTCTGCAAGATTGCAGGAGAGCGCGACCTGATTGTTGCAGGTTACTACGGTAGAGAACCGGGTAAAAAATATTTATAAGTAGTGTTTGGTCAAGCAGACGAACAAGAACAAAAAACGGGAAAATGTTGAGAGGGAGATTTTTTTCCCCTCTTATTTTTTTTTGATCATTCCATTTAACGCTTCTTAATATTCCGAAAATCATGTAATTCAGCAAATGCCAGAGATAGCAAAGAGTGGTGCATTACCTTGTTTTTTATAACGAGGGGAAAGCCATGCATAAGTATTTTCTGCTTCAGCGAGGGGCTGACATCCCGAAGCGGAACCAAATCAACGGGGATGCGCAGTATAAGCTCTATTTTTGCGTTTAAATCTAAAAGTGAATCGAAAGTTAAAGCAGGATTTGAATAAACTGCTATATCTATATCTCGGATTGCCTTTCTCCTTGTGAAGCTACCGAAGATGTAAGCCAGCACTATTCTATTATCTTCTTCAAAAATACTCTTTAATTTTTCCAGAATCTCTCTTTTCCTTCTCTCTTCAATCCTGGAGTAGTATATTTTATCTGAGCCCATATATATGCGATGCAATCGCTGTATGATTCAGGCTCGTATCTTAAGTCCTCCATGGATATATGGATGCATATACTCCCGATAGCTTCTGCAAGCACAATAATTTGGTATCGCATCGAATGTCTTTCATCAAAGCTCAGCTCATCAAAAGGTTTAGAAGTTAACCTTTCGAGCTCCTTAACTGCTTCTCCTACTTCTTTCACCCTTATTTTTAAATAGTCAGAATCGATACTCAAGGTATCATTTTCTCCTCCTATAATATATCCCCTTCATGCTATATAAAATCTCTTTTCTTTTAATCCTAAACAATATCAAAATCCAAAAGGGAGGTCTGTTTAGAATTTTGAAATTGTAATTTGGGATTTCTCAACACGTTATTTCTCATTCCCCCGGATAGAACTTCCGCACATGCTTCGGCGCTCTTGTCAATATATTTCTCACGCTTATAATACCTACGAGCTCATCATTTTCGAGCACCGGCATCCTTCTTATGCCCTTCTTAGCCATGAGCTCGCATGCCTTCTCTAATGGTGCCTCCGGTCCGATGGTAATCAAAGGCGAGGACATTATTTCTTTTGCCTTGATTTCACTTGCCTTTTTATCTTTCATTATCACTTTTATTGCCATGTCACGGTCNNCCTCTCGTTATCACCACACTGCCTATTCCTGTCACTTCCATGTCCTCTTCTATTTTATTGACTGGTGTGGCTTCATCTTCTGTGATTCCTTCCCGCGTCATCACATCCCCAACCTCTAATCTCTCCGGCACTACCTCTCCTTCCGCAGGATAGAATCTGCGTACATACTCCGGCGCTTGGGTCAATATATTTCTCACGCTTACAATACCCACAAGCTCATCATTTTCGAGCACCGGCAGCCTTCTTATGCCATTCGCTGCCATGAGTTCACATGCTTTTTCCACAGGTGCTCCTGGTCCAATGGTAATCAAAGGCGAGGACATTATCTCCTTTACTTTTACTTCTCCTGTCCTTCTCTTTGCACAAACTTTTTTCATTATGTCACGATCAGTAACGATTCCTGCGGGCTTACCACCTTTCGTTATCACCACACTGCCTATTCCTGACAGTTCCAAGTCTCGCGAGACGATAGTAACCGAAACGTCTTCATCCTCGGTGATTACCGGACTGCTCATCACTTTCTTTACTTTCATCTTTTCTTTTCTCCTTTCTACAACCACGAGATTACGCAGATTTTCACAGAAAAATAATCATGTGTGGTTTTTACCTAAAACCCAAACTATATAAAGTTTAGAGTTTTGGATTTAGAATTTGGGATTTATTTGTAATTTGGTGCTTGAAATTTGGATTTTTTTTAATAAATTAATCCGTGTAATCTGTGTCTAAAAAATAAAAAAAGGGGGAGAAAGATCTCCCCCCCAACCTTTGTCCTGTTTTTGGTTGGTTGTTCTTCGTCTGCTTGACCAAACACTACTTATACATATTTTTTACCCGGTTCTCTACCGTAGTAACCGGCAACAATCAGGTCTCTCTCTCCTGCAATCTTGCAGAACTCCCTGTTTGCTCCTATTCCGAACTCCTTGGTCACGTATCCACGGTCGAACGGCAGGTCACGGTCTGAGAACGCCACCTTCCACAGCGGCGACAGCAC
>JAODGF010000095.1:266-3272 GCA_025464645.1 Methanosarcinales archaeon | reverse complement strand
GCGATTTTAATGAGTGCGATGCCGGGAGTGGTTTTTGCACTGAATTATGATAATGCATCAAAAGACGTTTCAAATTATCCAAAATCAAATTCAGGAGACTCACTATCTTCATCTTCAAATATAATTTATGCACTCGATAATTCTACATTTACAGCCTCTGATCCACACCCAGATTTGGCGATTATAGATATTTGGCGTGCTGGTGGTACAATATATTATAAGATAAAAAACCAAGGGACAGCAAGTGCAGGGGCTAGTTACACATCGCTAACTGTTGAGGGGATTTTAAAAGCATCAGATTATGTTGCACCGCTGGAGCCAGGAGCAGAAAGGACAGGCTCTTTTACGTTCAACTGGACATACACTCCACCTGTGGATAACATAACAATATGCGCAAATTATCAACATCTCATTACTGAGCTCGATGAGACGAACAACTGCAAATCAAAGACACTTGTGTCTCCCCCTCCTACTCCTACTCCTTCTGAAGTTCCTCCACGCCCTGGAGTCTATCTTGCACCCTATCCTGCAGCACCCAACTTTTGTTATGGCGGTGGTGGCAGCGGCGGTGGTAAGAGTGTCAGCTCTAACATCGGCTTTTCAACAGGAGGAGCAAAAGACATCAACAATTTCCGTGAAAATATTAGAAATGGTTATTTGCCTCTTCCAACAGATGTTACGTATGAGGGGCTTTTTTACGATTATTATTTTGATACAGGGGAAAAGGAAGACTGTCAGAAACTATTTTGTCCTTCTTACAGCTATGCGATTTCCAACGACCCCTTCTCAGAAGAGAAAGAATATTATCTGTCAGTTGGTTTGAATTCAGGGATAAAGGAGAGCGATTTCCAGAGGAAGAAACTGAATCTGGTCATAGTGTTGGATATTTCAGGTTCAATGAGCAGTTCTTTTAACCGTTATTATTATGACCGGTTTGGTAATCGTGTGGAAGTTAATGAAACAGAAGACGCGGGAAAAGCAAAGATTGAAGTTGCCACAGAAGCTATTGTTGCACTTCTTGACCATCTTGAAGACGATGATCGGTTTGGTATGGTGCTATTTAATACAGGAGCAGAGGTAGCAGAACCTGTATCACTGGTCGAGGCTAAGAACATGCAGAAGCTAAAAGGCGATATCCTGGAATTTTCCGCCACTGGCGGGACACGATTGTCAGCAGGAATGCGACTGGCGACAGAGTTATTCGCGGAGTTCTCGGACGTCAACCAGTCGGAATATGAGAACAGGATTATATTCTTGACAGATGCGATGCCAAACTTAGGCGACACGAGTGAAGAAGGTCTGCTCGGGATGACGGAGAATAATGCTAACAACAAGGTTTATACGACTTTTATTGGCATTGGTGTGGATTTTAATACCGAACTCGTGGAGTATATAACAAAGATCAGGGGTGCGAATTACTACTCGGTCCATTCAGCGAAGCAATTCAAGGAACGGATGGATGATGAATTCGAATATATGGTTACTCCCTTGGTATTCGATCTGCAATTGAATCTGAATGCCACAGGTTATGAGATTGAAAAGGTGTATGGCTCGCCAGAAGCAGAAGAGGCGACTGGGGAGATAATGAAGGTAAAAACGCTCTTCCCTTCTAAGAAGGAAGCTGGAGAAACCCGGGGCGGGTTAATATTGTTAAAGTTGAGGAAACTATCGCCTGAGAATAGTTTAAAGTTAAGCGTAAGCTACGAAGATCGTAATGGTGTAATTGGAAGTGATGAGGCAGCTATTAAATTAGAAGAAAAAGAACCGGATTTCTTTGAAAATACAGGTATTCGCAAAGGTATCTTACTATCGCGGTATGCAGACTTCATTAAAAACTGGATTATTGACGAGCGAGAAAGTATTGAGAAGAACGAGACAATAAAACCTTCGGTAAATGCTGAGGATGGGATCGTAGTACCTATCGAATTAGGTAGATGGGAGCGGCAGTCAATACCGCTGCGGGTTTCTGAACCGTATAAAGAGCTGTTTAAGGAGTTTGCTGTTTATTTTGAGGAAGAAATGAATGCTATTGGGGATAATACCATGAGTCAAGAATGTGATATTTTGGATGCGCTTAGTAGGTATGATTAAAAGAAGGCTGCAACCAACTCGATTAACATCTCGGCGGGGAGGGGATAAGAAGAAGGCGATGAAGAAGATGATAATGTGGAAGCTATTGAGTTGTTTGGTTGTGATTGCAATTTTGATGAGTACAGTGCCGGGAACGGTTTTTGCAATGGATAGCAGCGTTAGTGCAACTGAAGCATCTTCAAATGATAACTTTTTAGAAGAAGCGCATACGGAAAATAACTCCGCAGAGAATGCGATAACTACCAAAAATAATATCGCTATTGCACGAAAAACCGACGATTATCCGGGCACAGAAAAAGGTGAGGTGCTGTTCAGAGGAGAAACCTCTATTTATTGGTTTGATTTTTGGGGTGGGATAAATTGGGAGGGGTACGAAGTTAATATCAACCAGATTTTGTATGATCCAAACAATTATTTACAGAATACTCCTTCTATATGGGTGATACAACCAGCATGGAGTTATCCTCGAATGGATTCGGTTTCCTCCGGCACTCTCGTAGAAGTTTACGGACAGTATGTAGTTGTAGAAATAGATGGGAGCATCTACGGGGAAATACACTTATGTAAGCCTGACGAAGAATATGGAACTAGAGACTATTTTCTCAGAGATATAACTCAGAGCGAAACGTATGAATCAACCGGCACAGTTACAGGCGTTCCTAAAAATCCTTCCAGAGCCGGTTTTTACTCTCTTGATTTAGATGATGTTGATTATGGATGGAATTGGTACGGAGAAGTTTATTTCAGTAAGACTTCAAATGGTCCTCAAGTTGATAATGTAGCAGTCGGAGATACAGTAGAGATTTGTGGGAACCGTTACTACTACAATGATGGACGTGCTATAATAGATTTAATTACTTCCGATCACTATCTAAAGAAAAAAGATTCAGAACCTACTCAATTTCACATCAGACC
>JAODGF010000095.1:0-257 GCA_025464645.1 Methanosarcinales archaeon | reverse complement strand
GATTTAGAAGCGACAGTTACATTAGAATCGCATTCAAAGACATTCGCTGGCACTGTTGTAACCTTGCGCAAAAAGGTAGGCTCGATCTATGCAACATCCACTCCTTCTGGTGCGAACGTGTATCTCGATGGATCATACAAGGGGACATCACCGCTAACGATTTCAAACGTTCCTGTTGGCACGCATACCGTCAAATACACAAAAACCGGTTATAAAGATTGCGTGAAGACGGTAACGGTTTATGCAAATCAGCAGAG
>JAODGF010000094.1 GCA_025464645.1 Methanosarcinales archaeon | reverse complement strand
TTCAGAACCGAAGCGACATAGTGCGCTTCATCGCGGTCGTCAAAAGGAATCAACATTAACTTCTCATTTGGAATCACAACCTTCTTCCCAAGATGCTCGTCCTCCACAGGCTCCACAACAGCGACTGAGAACGCACCCTTCCCCGAAATCTTCCCCGCTACGTATTTCCACATCACTTTATATGGCTTGAAGGTGTAATCTCCAATATCGTAGAGGGCATAAAAGGGGTTCCTTTTACCCCAGAGTTTATGTATTGGTCTCTTCTCTAAGTCGGTTTGGAATTGAAGCAAAAATTTGTAAGTATTCTGAAAATTCAACTTTATAGTTCTTTTTTCCAGCGGTTTTCCTGTTTTTTCATCGTGAGGAACTACGATATAACTTTCTTCTGACATCCCATGCCACTTATCTAAGTTTCTACCCTGAATTAACGGGTATATTAAGTTTTCTTCTGCTACTTCCCTAACCATTTTAACTTTTTTCTTTCCCACACTTCCCAAATTTTCAATCAGCACTCCATGTGGCAGTTTTGAGGACACTTTCACCCAGTAAACACCATTTAGTGCAGTATACACACCTGCATGCGCTTTGTATTCCGAAGCTCGCATTGCTTTTATTATCCCGCTGTAAGCCTTCTCAGCAATAATCATCCAGGGCATATTCACATTCGCCTTTCCTTTTCTTATCGGCGCTAAAATCATATCGAACTGTTTTGTCGCCTTCTTCACTTCTTCTAATTCTGCTTCTTGTGGCATCCCTCTACTCCTCGGATTATTCCACATCACGCAAGGAATAGGAAATTCAGTCTCCCCTTTTTTCTCAATCACTATCAAAGAGGTTCGGTTAATCGCACCTTCAAAAGGATAAAGCGTGACCAAATCGTGAATTTTCAAGACCTTGCAAGGAGAATTTGCCTTCTTGTCTTTCCAGTAGCCTTTTACCAGAAACTTTCTGAAACCCGCACCTGCTTGGGTTTTGTACGTTGTAAACGGTATCAAGAAAGAGAATTTACCCCCTTTCTTCAAATATCTGTCAATACATCTTGCCGTAAACAACATCGCCATGTCTCTTTTCACTTTTCCCAGCCCCATTCCTTTCGTTCTTTCAAGCAGCCCGTAATAGTCCCAGAGCTTCTTCGTATCTTCTCGGTAATAATCCGGCAAGCTTTCCCANNCCCACCACGAAATCAAACTTGCCCATCAACAAAGGCGCAAATGAATTCTTAAGCAATCTTGTCCAAATCTTGTTCTTACCTTCCGTCTCCAATTTCTTTATTTTAGCGTAGAGTTCCTCCAAAGATGCTATGGTTTCTTCTTTCAAACCCGCAATATCCTTCTCTATCAGTTTCTCAAATTCACTTTCACTGTAATCGCCCCTCACACAGGTTTCTATCACACCAAGCACATTTGACAGCAAGTTTTTATCTATCACTTCATGCGGTACAGAGAACTCACCTTCGCTTGTCGTTAAATAAACTTCCCATTCTCCCGTGAACTTCACCTTCCTGCTCACCAGAATAGAATCCGCAAGATAAACAGGAATCTCCACGCCCCCTTTTGGAATATATCTGATCAAATCACCCAGTGCGATTACATAATTCGCTCTTGATGCCAGAACCGCTAACGGGTTTAGATCAATACCCACTACATTATGCACTATTCTCCTCAACAACTCGCTTTTATCGGTTACGAAATGCTCTTCCGCATAATCCTTTGCTTCCTTTATTGCCTGCACCAGGAACGTCCCGGAACCACAAGCAGGGTCAAGAACCCTCTTCTCTAAGTTGCCATCGTATTCCGCTTCCTTCAGCACGAGTTCCGCAAGCCAATCCGGTGTGAAATACTCGCCAAGGTCGTGCCTCACGCGCTTCGGCACCAGATTCTGATACAACCGCTTGAACAAATCCTTTACTCTATCAGGGTCCAACTCAACCGTTGCAGGGTCGTAATCGCTTAGCTTCCTTACTATTTCAATCACACCGTTCACTACTTCTTCGTTCCAGTCGTCTAAGTACCATGCGAAATAGTCAGCTTCTAAAAAGTTCCTTATTCCTATCTTTGCAATTATACCTCCTTCCTCCAACTGGAGCAGCTCCGCCCTCAAATCTGCTCTACTTCGGTAATACGCACTCTCTATTCGCTGTAACGGTGACCCGAAAACAGGATTGAAGAACGAAATCACCTCTGAAGTCAATAATTTCATCACCAGTGTGTAATAAGTATGAACCGCAAACATCAACTTCTCCACGTCCACCTTCTTACCTCTTGCTACTCCATAATGCTTTACCAACCCTTCCAGCTTGCCCGGCGAGTATGCACAGACCTGCGAAAACACACGTTTCCAATCCCGAAAAAGCATTTCCGTTCTCGATGACTTCGACTTCTCCAACGTTTCGTATAAAACAGAAATGACCTTCTCACTCGTTTCGCTCTCAGGACCGAAATCAGTCAATAAGAAATCCGCATCGATTGCTTTTCTTTTCAATGCTATGATGGCTTCCAATAGTGTGTGAACGGTCTCCTCGCTCACGTCCACAGCTTCATTCGCCATCCATTGATTCCTTCTGAACTTTACGAACGAGATTTTATAGCCGTCTAAAATCACACCGAAAAACTTACCAAAATTTTCTGGCTTGCCACCTGCTTCTTCTTTGATATAATCTTCGATTTGCTCTTTCGCTTTCTCAAACTCGGCACCTGCTAATTTCTTCGGCGCTTTGTATTCGATGATCACCGTTCCGTAGAGCGCATCCTCTCTTCTGCCTGAAATCTTTGTTCGGTGCTCATAAGCCACCTCTGGCTCTTCCCCGGGCTCAAAAAACTTGGAGATTACCTCTTGTAGCCAACTCTCAACTTTTATCTTCAGGTCTTCTTCGGTGCTCGCTTTCGTCACATATCTTTTTATTCTCTTCGTAATTGCCTTTGCATCGAATCCTAAATCTAATCGTTTGTCTGGTTTTACCATCCTTATTCTTTATATTTATTTGCAAACACTTTTTAATCATAAAAGACAAATAGTGGTTTAAAGAGTTGGGAATTATTGCGGATGTAGAAACGGCACTTACATCTTCCCACAAATTCACTTCAATAATTGAGGTAACCGCATGAAGAAACTCCCGGTTGTTTCTTCAAACGATGGGGTCAAAGCATTGAAAAGTGTAAGAAGAAGTGAACAACTAAACACCCGACACAAGCGTAGCAATGCCAACCGCTCCCGCATGCTGCGAATAAGGCGGTACAATTATCTCAACGCCGAGCATATCCTCAAATTCTCGCTTCACTCCCTCTACCAATGACACACCACCAACAAAAATAACCGGTGGTCTAACTTCCATCTCCCGTATCTGATTCTCATATACCTGTGTTGCGACTGAGCGGCATGCCGCCGCAGCTACGTCTTCCCTTTTTACTCCAGAAGCGAGAGCAACGACAAGGCTTTGTATGCCAAATACCATGCAATAGCTCTGTAACTCAAATTCCTCCTCCCCTTTCTTTACCTTCGACTTCATCGCAAGCTGCCCCAGCTTTGAGATGTCCACATCCAACCTGTGAGCCGCCACTTCTAAGAACCTACCAGACGAGCCACCGCAAATACCACCCAAATTAAACGTATTTGCTATTCCATCTCGCATCAGGATCAGCTTATTGTTCATCCCACCTATGTCTATCACCGTTGCATCGCCTTTGTGTCGTTTAGAAAGCAAAGCAGCTCCTTTTGATACTACACTCACTTCTTCTAAACTTAAGTCCGCCTTTACGTGTTCACTTACGAGTTCTCGCCCGTGTCCAGTTACGCCAATGGCGTCTACCTCCTTTTCTGGAATCCCTGCTTCTTTTAACGCCGCCTCTATCGCATCATCCGCACTTTTTATCGGGTCGGTCGTTGGCAGCCATCCTTCCCCTACTATTTCATCATCGCGCATTACCACTGCCTTTGTAGTAGAGGAGCCGGAATCAACACCAATTGTTGTCCCTTCTTGCTTCTCACGCATCAAAAGCGTCTTCCTTGCTATCAGCGTCTTCAGCGCCTCTAATCGCGAGAATATCTCTATCTCCTTTGGCTTCTCCACGTTTGAATACAAAATAATCGGTATATCTGTTTTCTCATGCAGATACTTCCTTATCGTGTCTTTTACAATCGTTCCTTCTGAACATTTGAAACAGGTGAGAAGCAAAGCGCCTTTTATCGTCGGGTCATCTAACATAGATACTGCTCTCGCTATCATCATGTTTAGAGAAGGGCTTTCCGCTTCAAATCCAATCTCTTTACACGCCAGCTCCACTTTCGATAACTCCATCTCGGGATAGACCAATTCGATACCTACCTGCTCCGCGATGTCGTTCAGCATCCACTGAATCCCACTGTATTCTGTCCCACAAGAAATCTGCGCAACTTTCGTCATTTTTATTTTATCCCTTCTTCTCTTCCCTCGATAACCGCTCTAAAAACTCCGTTATCTCTGATACCATCTCTTCCATCTTTTCCCCACCTTCATACTTCACTTCCAACGTCGGTATCTCTCGCTTTCTTATCAAGAACTTGAAGAATTCATCTGCGACGGCACAGCCCATACAGCCAAAAGTAGGAGGTGCATCACTCAGTATTATCGATGCTTCTGCTTTCTCCAGCAGCGGAGCGAGCAGCCCTATTCTCCCTTTTAAGCCCGCAGGTTCTTCTACTGAAACATATCTCAACGCCCTTTTCAGGTCTTCCTCGGTGATATTTATTGGTGGTGCGTCTATTTCTGCATCCCTTACATGTTTGCTTATTTCCTTCATCAATACCACTGCTTCATGTCCTCCTCTTTCCACCAAATCCGACAATATCATGCTATTTGGCGGATATACCAGTACTTTCATTTTATATCTTCCTCCTCGTTGTTTCTGTAATATATCTTAATTTAACTTAAAATATGTAAAAAGTTATCTATTTTTACTAAATTTACAATCTCCAAATCCGCATGGAAAATGATAAACCTTCCCTTTTTCCTTTCTCTTCAATAAGAAAAGGGCAAAGGGAGTTCATGGAAGATGTAAAACACGCCGTCGAGGGCGGGAATATACTCATTGCTCATGCACCTACCGGGATAGGAAAAACAGTCGCTGTTCTCGTTCCTGCTTTGGAATACGCAATCGAGAACGAAAAAACGGTTTTTTTCCTCACTTCCAAGCGCAGTCAGCACAAAATCGCAATTGATACGCTCAGGTTGATAAAGGGGCATGCGAAACTCAATTTCGTGGCTGTTGATGTCACTTCAAAGCAGTCTATGTGCCCAAGAGCGACATCCATATACCAGGAGTATTACTCACTATTCAACGAATTTTGCAAGTCCGAGCAGAAGAACAAGCGATGCCGCTATTTCATGAAACGTGATGATGAAGCATTGCTGCGGATAAAAGAGGAGATAATGCACGTGGAGGAGCTATGCCGCTGGTGTACAGGAAGAGGAGTGTGTCCTTATAAGGCGGCTTTAGAGATTGCAGGGAGTGCTGACGTGCTCGTCTGCGATTATAATTATCTCTTCGCCGTGGACATCACAGAGAGGGTATTGGAGAAAATAGAAAGAGGGTTGGAGGACCTCATAGTAATCGTTGACGAGGCTCATAACCTCCCGGACCGTATAAGGAACAATCTCAGCAGTGAATTGCGAATGAGCATCGTAACCGGTGCAACACGGGGTATCAGGTATATAGACCGCGAGATGCAGGGCAATCTGATGGAATTGGAGAGGATATTCACGAAATTGGCTATGGAAGCGAGAAGGAACAAAAAGCAAGAGATGAACGTGGATAAAGGTTTTCTGGTTGAAGAGATAGAGAAGGTGCTGAGGAGGCGAATAGAAGCGATAAGCTATGATGAGTTTGTAAACTCGCTCAGGAACATTGCGAAAGACTTTGAGACTACTGGCAGTGACGGCGGGAGAAATAAATATAAAAATGAGTTAGTTCAAAGGAACATTCTCAGTGTTGCTGATTTCCTTGACGGTTGGAGGACAGAAGAGAAATGCTTACGGATTTTTTCTCTTTCACAGCAGGAGAACCCCTCTCTTTGCTTCAAACTCCTCGACCCTTCTGTAATAAGCGAGCCGATATTCGCAAGAGCGCATTCTACCATAATGATGAGCGGTACGCTGTGTCCAACCGAGATGTACGCTGACGTTTTAGGCGCATCCCCGGATAGGATAAAAGGTAAGGAAATTGTTTTAAGAGAATATAAGTCGCCCTTTCCCGATGAAAACCGACTGATTGTCGTTACTGAAGAGCTTACGACGAAATATACGGAAAGAAGTGAGAGAATGTACCGAAAGGTGGCTGAGAAGATTGGGGAAGTGGCTAAATACATGCGAGGGGGCATGGCTGTCTTCTTTCCCTCTTATGCGCTTCTAAAAAGCATTTCCGCGCATTTACCACCGGAAGTAAGAAGAAGGGCGGTAGAAGAGCGGAGAGAGATGAAGAAAGAGGAGAAGAACCGGTTATATGAGATGCTAAGAGATAATGATGCGGGGATATTGCTCGCCGTGCAGGGCGGTTCGCTCTCCGAAGGTATGGATTACGAATCCAATATATTAAAGGCGATTATCGTGGTTGGATTGCCGTTAAGTCCGCCAACGCTGGAGGTAAAAACGATTGAGGGCTATTATGCAGGGAAATACGGCGCTGAAAAGGGAAGGCTTTATGGGTACTACTACCCTGCGATAACAAAGGTGTTGCAAGCGGCTGGCAGGGGCATAAGAAGCGAGCATGACCGCTGTATCATCATTCTGATGGATTACCGATTTGCAAGATACCCGTATAAAAACTGCCTTCCCTCGGATTACAACGTGAAACTTACAGATAGAGCAGAGGAGTTCGCAAAGAACTTTTTTAAATAGCTAAGGGCAAAAAGCCAAAATTGCACTTGCACTTTCCATTTTGCAATTAATTATGGCTATAATT